>DATEOQ010000001.1:0-4289 GCA_035273905.1 Candidatus Eiseniibacteriota bacterium
TGCGGGTCAGCCCGCGGGCGTGAGTCCGTGGCGGCGCATGACCTCGGCGAGCTTCGCCTTGTCCGGTGGTCCGCCCGCGGCGGCCTTCATGACCTCGGCGATCTCGAGGAAGTATTCGGGACCGAGTGCCGCGGGTGAGACGATGCAGAGGCACAGGGCGTCGTCGTCTCCGAGATTGTCGAAGCGGTGCACCTGGCCGCGCCGGATACAAAGCGCTTCCCCCGGCCCCACCGCGATCGCCTGGCCGTCCACGGACCACGTGATCTCCCCCTGGATGCCGTAGATCGTCTCCTCGTAGTGGTCGTGGCTGTGGGCCGGCCCCATGAGGCGCTGCCCGGCCGGCACTTCGAGCTCGAACGCCGCCACGCTCCCCGTCGATTCGCCCTCGGTCACGAGGAAACGAACGGCGAGCGGGCCTAGGCGGATGGTGTCGTGGCGGGAATCGGTGTCCGGCAGGGTCATCACGATCTCCTTTCGCGCCCCGGGAGGCGCTTCTTGAGCCAATGAATCTGGCCGCGATGGCTGATCTCGTCCTCGGCCACGTGGAACCACGCCCAGTGCGCGTTCATGTCCGGCATGGCCTGGAGCGGGCGCGCGAGCCATTCGTCATCACGGTGAGCGAGAGCCGCGAGCGTGTCCTGGCGCGCCGCGGAAAGGTCGTCGAGATATCCGGCGAGGTCGCGCCCCCGAAGCTCGCGCCGTCCGAGATCACCCAGGTCGAGCGCGGCAAGCAAGGGAGCTTCGTCCGTCTCGGTGGGCTTGCGTTCATGGAAGGTCAGCATCTGATAGAAGCGCTCCACGGCCGCGGCATGAGCGAGGAGCGCGCCGAAGGAATTGCTCTCCGGGTCGTGGAGATGATCGAGATCGTCCCGCGTGAGCCCGTTCGCGGCGTGGAGCAGCGTTTCACGAACGTACGCGAGCATCGAAACCAGCCGCCCGATCCCCGGCGTATAGCCCGGCACGGGCTCGATGAACGTGCGACTCACGCGCGCCGGCGCAGGAACATGTGGACCGCGCGCTCACCCGGGACGAATGGACCGCATTCGTAGCCGAGCGCGTCGAGATCGAGGCCCTGGAAGAGATTCTCGCCGCGGCCCAGCAGAACCGGGCGGACCGCGAGATGGAGCTCGTCGAGCAGACCGGCCTCCAGGTATTGCCGGACCGTGGAGACGCCGCCTCCCACCCGAACGTCGAGACCGCCGGCCGCTTCCATCGCGCGGTCGTAGGCCTCTCGGATTCCACCCGTGACGAAGTGGAACTCCGTGCCGCCGGCCATCGGAAGCGGCGCGCGCGCGTGATGCGTGAGGACAAAAACCTGCGAATGATACGGAGGCTCGTCGCCCCACCACCCCTTCCAGCTGTCATCGGGCCACGGGCCTCGAATCGGTCCGAACATGTTCCGGCCAAGGATCCACGCGCCAATGTTCGCGAATCCTTGCTCGGCCATGCCGTTGTCCGTGCCGGTCTCTCCGCCTCCCTGCCCATACATCGCTTGAAACCGGCGCGTCGGGAAAAACCACTCCATCAGCTCCGGTCCGCGCACGCCGAGCGGATGCTCGAGGCTCTGATCGGTACCCGCTCCGAAGCCGTCGAGCGAGACCCCGAAGCTTTGAACGCGCAGTTTCGCCATGACCCAAACCTACCAGACCCGCCGCTCGATCGCACGCTCCCGACGCTTCTCCTTGTCGGGACGGCCCGAATCCGGCATCATGCCTGCTTGGTTCGGCGGCGCCGAACCTTTTGCGTGTCTGGACGAACCGTGGAGGAGCATCTCCTTTGATCATCGGAGTTCCGGCCGAGACGGCTGAGGGCGAGAAGCGCGTCGCGACCGTCCCCGAGGTGGTCGCGAAGCTGATCCAGCTCGGCTTTGGCGTCATCGTCGAAAGCGGAGCCGGCGCGGCGGCCAACTTCGACGACGAGAGCTACCGCGCCGCCGGGGCCGAGGTCGTCCAGGGCGTCTGGCCCCGGGCCGACATCGTCTTCAAGGTTCGTGCACCGTCCGAGGCCGAGGTCGCCCTGATGCGCGAGGGGGCGACCCTCGTCTCCTTCATCTGGCCGGCGCAGAACCCGGATCTGATGAAAGCCCTGGCGGCGAAGAAGGCCACGGTGCTCGCGATGGACAGCGTGCCCCGGATCTCGCGCGCGCAGAAGCTGGACGCGCTCTCGTCGATGGCCAACATCGCGGGCTATCGCGCGGTGATCGAGGCCGCGAACGCCTTCGGACGCTTCTTCACGGGACAGATCACCGCGGCCGGCAAGGTGCCCCCCGCCAAGGTCTTCGTCATCGGCGTCGGCGTGGCCGGCCTCTCCGCCATCGGAACCGCCTCGGGTCTCGGCGCCATCGTCCGCGCGAACGACACCCGCCCCGAAGTCTCCGACCAGGTCGTCTCCATGGGCGGCCAGTTCGTGCCGGTGGACTACGTGGAGGAGGGGGCCGGCGTGGGCGGCTACGCCAAGGTGATGAGCGAAGGCTTCCAGAAAGCGCAGCGCGCCGTGTTCGCGAAGGAGGCGAAGGAAGCCGACATCATCATCACGACCGCGCTCATTCCGGGAAAGCCCGCGCCGAAGCTGATCACGGCCGAGATGGTGCAGTCCATGAAGCCGGGGAGCGTCATCGTGGATCTCGCCGCCGAGCAGGGCGGCAACTGCGAGCTGACCGTGCCCGGTGAAGCCGTCGTCCGTCAGGGAGTGACGGTCATCGGGTACACCGACCTCGCGAGCCGGCTCTCGAAGCAGTCGAGCACGCTCTATGCGGCCAATCTCCTCCGTCTCACCGAGGAGCTCTGCAAGAAGAAGGACGGCGTGCTCGACGTCGACATGAACGACGAGGTCATTCGCGGCACGACGGTCATCAAGGATGGCGCGATCACGTGGCCACCTCCCCCGCCGAAGCTCTCCGCGGCGCCGCCTCAGCCTGCGGCCAAGCCGATGGCCACGGAAACCAAGGCGGCGAAGGGACACGGCCACGGTGGAGGCGCTCCGGCGTCGCCCGCGGGGACCGCGATCCTCCTCCTCGCGGGCATCGGTCTCTTCGCGCTCATCGGCGCCACGGCGCCGGCCGCCTTCCTGCCCCACTTCACCGTGTTCGTGCTGGCGTGCTTCGTCGGCTACCAGGTGGTGTGGAATGTCACGCCCGCGCTCCACACCCCGCTCATGAGCGTGACCAACGCGATCTCGAGCATCATCGCGATCGGCGCCCTGGTGCAGGTGGCTCCGCCCGTCATGGCCGGAACGGCCAGCCTGCGGCCCACCGGATGGATCCTCGGACTGGCGGTCGTGAGCCTCGCGCTCGTCACGATCAACATGTTCGGTGGATTCGCGGTCACGCGCCGGATGCTCGGCATGTTCCGGAAATAGGGGGCGATCCTGACCGCGAGTCTCGTCACCGTCGCCTACATCGCCGCCACCATCCTCTTCATCCTGAGCCTCGGCGGCCTGTCCAATCCGGAATCCTCGCGCCGCGGCAACCTGTTCGGCATGATCGGGATGGTCCTCGCCGTGCTGGCCACCATCTTCGGACCGCAGATGACGCCGGCGGGCTACGCGTGGATCGCCGGCGCGATGGCCGTGGGCGCGGCGATCGGGCTCTACCTCGCGCGATCGGTCCGCATGACGCAGATGCCCGAGCTGGTCGCGTCGATGCACAGCCTCGTCGGCCTCGCCGCGGTGCTCGTGGGCTACGCCAACTACATCGATCCCGCGGGCGCCGGGCAGTTCACCGGAGCCGAGAAGACGATCCATGAGATCGAGATCTATCTCGGCGTTCTGATCGGCGCGGTGACGTTCTCCGGATCGGTGATCGCGTTCGGGAAGCTTGCGGGCAAGATCAGCGGCAAGCCGGTGATCCTCCCCGGGCGGCACCTTCTCAATCTGGCCGCCTTGGCCGTGGTGCTCTGGTACGGCGGCGTGTTCCTCCATGCGGAGGACGTGGCGCACGGACTCACCGCACTCTACGTGCTCACCGCGATCTCGCTCCTCTTCGGCGTCCACATGGTGATGGCGATCGGCGGCGCGGACATGCCGGTCGTGGTCTCGATGCTGAACAGCTATTCCGGATGGGCCGCGGCCGCCACCGGATTCATGCTCTCCAACGACCTCCTCATCGTCACGGGGGCGCTCGTCGGATCGAGCGGCGCCATCCTGTCCTACATCATGTGCCGCGCCATGAACCGGAGCTTCCTGTCGGTGATCGCGGGGGGATTCGGCACGGAGGGAAGCGCCGCGCCGGCCGCGGGCGGCGCCCAGCCGGCCGGGGAGGTTCACCCCATCACCGCCGCCGAGACCGCGGA
>DATEOQ010000002.1:0-2783 GCA_035273905.1 Candidatus Eiseniibacteriota bacterium
GATTCGAAATGACCCGCGGTATAGCAGCTCGGGTTGCGTTTCTGCTCGCCATTTCGTTCGCGATTCCGATTCGACCGGCCATGGCCGGCACCTGCGAGGTGTCGCCGTTCGTCGGGGCCATGATCCCGGCCAACACCCAGCTCCTCCTGACCGAGAATGGCAGCTACATCCGGATGAAGACGCACACGATCTACGGGCTCGATCTGGAGCATTCCCTGTCCTCGAAGATGGGCATCGACGTGCTGCTGGCCACCGGAACCGGATCCATGGAGGTCATCGGCGGCACCACAGCCCTCGAGCTCGCGAGTACGGCCTTCATTGCGGATCTTCGCGGCCGTTTTCGACTGATGGGCACGGAAGACGACAATCTCGGCCTGGTGCTCGGCGTCGGCTACACGGACTTCAACTCGGGACTCCTCGACCTGGGGCACGAGACCGACACCGGCACGTTTATTGGCAGGCTGACGGGAATCGCGGGCGTCGATCTCCACGGTCATCTCACCGACCGGCTCGGACTTAAGGCCACGTTCGTGGACCGGATTCACGAGTCGGGAGTTCAGATCGACGGAGTCACGGAAGAGCCCGGCGCCATCCAGAAGACGCAGAACGATCTGTGCGTCACCGCGGGAATCACGATCAAGGCTGGAAAGTAAGCCGCTGGGTTTGCGGGACGCCCCGCCGGGTCGTGGACCCGCGGGGCGTTTTCTTTTGGGGATGGCTCTACGCGCGCTTCGCGGCCTGGGTCGCGCGATCGTAGACTGAGACGTATCGCTCGACCATCGCGGCCAGGCTAAACTCGCGCTCCACCCTCATACGGCCCTGGTCGCCGTGCTCGCGCGCGAGCTTGGGATTCTCCACGTAGCGCGCGAGGCTCTCGGCCAGAGCCGCTGGATTTGCGGACGGCACCAACCAACCCGTCTCCCCGTGGCGCACCAGCTCCGGATTTCCGCCTACGTAGGTCACAACCGTGGGCAGGCCGGTCGCCATTGCTTCGAGGATCGTGTTCGAGATGCCCTCCGCGCGCGATGGAAGCGCGAAGATGTCGAGTCCCCGGAGCTGTTCGGCTACGTCCTCCCGTGCACCGGGAAGCCATGCCTCGCGGTCCGCCCCTTCGGCTTTCAACCGCGCGAGCGCAGCTTCACGAAGCGGACCGTCACCCACCATCACGAGTCGCGCGCGCGGAGCGAGATCGGGGCGCGAACGGCGCAAGTGGAGGAACGCCTCCACGAGGTTGAGCGGGTCCTTGACACCCTGCATGCGCCCGACGGTTCCGATGACGCATCGGTCGTCGCTCGGGGCGAACGGACTCACGGCCGGGTCCGAAGCCTTGCGGGGGCGAAACCGTTCCACGTCCACGCCGTTGTAGATCTGCTCCACGCGTCGCTGCGCGACGCCGATCTGGTCGATGAGATAGCGCTCCTGGTGCTTCGAGAGCGCAATGAACCGGCTCACGAGCGGCGCGTGAAGGCGTCGGAGCCACTGGTTCTTCCGGTTCTCTCCCCCGAGATCGACCAGCTCCCAACCGTGCTCCCCGTGGAGGCGGTACGGCACTCCGGCCAGACGCGCCGGGAGGAGGCTGTCCAGGCCGGAGATGTTCCGACTGTGAACGACCGCGGGGCGCAGCCGGCGAAAGGTGCGGTACAGGTCGAACATCACGGGACGGACGCCCCGCTCGTGGATGCGGAAATCGTGGACGTCCACGTCGGGCCGCCGGATCCGCTTGCGGAAGTCGGTCTGGTAGGCGAGGCACAGGATCACGTGCCGGTACCGGTCGTACGGGATCCGGTTCACGAGATTGACGAGGCCGTTCTCGAGCCCGCCCATGCTCAGGTGGTAGATCACGTGAGCGATGAGGGGCGGCTCGCCCCGCGAGCGAGACGCGCCGGGAGGCGCGGACGCGACTCGGTCCTGCGTGCTCTGCGGCTCGTTCATGAAATCCAGGGAAAGAGGTGGTGCGCCCGAAGGGATTCGAACCCCTGGCCTTCTGCTCCGGAGGCAGACGCTCTATCCAGCTGAGCTACGGGCGCAGCGAGTTGGCGATTCTAGCAGTTACGGGCATCGGCTCAAGGAGTCTTCTGGCCGATGCCCCCTCGCCCACCCTCTGCCTCGGTTCCTACAAACCGCCGTACGAAGGCTCCCCGTTCCGCAATCGACCCTCTCGGGACTTCGATCAGCTCGTACCCCGCCTCCTCGTACGCATCCTCCAGGAGACGCTGGAAGGGCAGAGTGGCTTCGAAGGACATCGTGCGCTCGTCATCGGTCGAGTAGATCTCGGCCCAGGGCCGCGTCACCAAGACGGTCGCATGGTAGCGATGGATGGCCGCCGCCTTCCGGCACGGCTCGGGATCGCCGCCGAGATGCCGGGCGTACGCGACGCAATCGGGAATGCCTCGGTCGAATAGCACCGACTGCCCTCGCTCGAGCGCGGCGCGGTGCTTCTCGATCGAGCGCTCCAGGAGCAGCTCGACGAAGCGCGCGGGATCGGACTGCG
Organism: Candidatus Eiseniibacteriota bacterium; assembly: GCA_035273905.1. Lineage (GTDB taxonomy): Bacteria > Eisenbacteria > RBG-16-71-46 > SZUA-252 > SZUA-252 > WS-9. The sequence continues at coordinate 2,492 of DATEOQ010000002.1, forward strand.
CTGTCCCGGTTCCGCCCATGGCCCGCTGCTCCGCGAGCACCTCGCGCGCGGGTTCGGGGACATGGGCGAGGGCGAGGGATCTCAAGATCGCCGTCTTCCCTGTCCCAGGGGCCCCGGTCAGCACGATCAAGCACGGTTGCGTCATCCGTCTCCTTTCATGAGGGCGCCAGACGCGCCGCTTTGGCGTTATAGTTCGCGCCGTGCCGGATTCCAAGACCCGTCGTTCGCGATCGGAACGCAAGCCTGTAGCACGGAGCAAGGCTCCGCAACCAGGCTCGGGCGGTGTCCTCGC
>DATEOQ010000003.1:0-3779 GCA_035273905.1 Candidatus Eiseniibacteriota bacterium
AAAGGGGCGAGCCTCGATCGCATCGTCGAGCTCCTCGCCGAGCGCGGGCAGGGGACCGTGCTCGACATCGCGACCGGAGGAGGGCACACCGCCCTCGCGGTGGCGCCGCACGTCGCCCGGGTGATCGCGACCGACCTCACACCCCAGATCCTCGAGGCGGCGCGCGCGTTCATCACCGGTCGCGGCGTCACGAACGTCGAGTTTCGTATCGCCGACGCCACGAGCCTCCCGTTCCCGGACGGCGAGTTCGACGCCGTCACCTGCCGGATCGCGCCCCACCACTTTCCCGACGTTGGTGCGTTCGTCCGCGAGGTGTACCGCGTGCTCAAGCCTCGAGGCGCCGCCATCATCGTGGACAACGTGGTTCCCGAGGACGAGCAGGCGGCCGCATTCATCAACGAGTTCGAGAAAACGCGCGACCCGAGCCATGTGTGGTGCTATCCGCCCTCAGGCTGGATGAAGTTCTTCGAAGCGGCGGGATTCCAGGACATCCAGGTGGAGTCCTTCTTCAAGGCGCTCGACTTCGAGGCCTGGACGGAACTCAAGGGCATGGAGCCCGGCACGAAGAACCGGCTCCGGGACATGATCGTGGAAGCGCCGCCCAAGGCGCTCGACGCGCTCTTCCCGGAGGATCGGGACGGCGCGCTCTGGTTCTACCTGCAGGAGCTTCTGATTCGGGGTGTGAAAGCGGCGAGCTGACCGCGGAGTCTCAGACCTTCCGGACGGCCGCGACCTCGAGGATCCGCTGACCCTTCCGTTCCATCAAGCTGCCCCGGATCTCCACGTGCTGGGAGACCATGGACATGCACGCTTTGAACGGATCCGGAACGCCCTGGAACGTCTGCGGCGCCATGGCCCGGATGTGGTCGATCGAGAGCATGTAGAGATCGCCCTGCTCGGTGAGGATTCCCATGCAGACGTCGCCCGCCACGCACTTGAGGCCGCATTCCTTGTGCTGGGGGCCGGTGAGTCCTTTCTCGATGTAGCAGTAGTAGTCGACGATCTCCCCGCGCACGGTGACGGCGTGCTTGCCGGTGCCCGGCGGGCAAACGTCCCCGGTCGCGGGGAGTTTCGTCACGCTCGACGTTTGGGACGGAGATCCCGCGCCCGCGATGGCCGGGTCCACTCCTCCTCGGAGTGCGGCGCCGGCGACGCCAAGGGCGACGTAGACGAGAACGACGAAGCCCGCGACCAGGTGGCGTTTCATGGAGAGAATCGTACCCCCCTCGGCTTCGGACCGCGCACTATACCGAAGGATTAGTGGGGATGGTCCTGGGGTTGCGAGCGAAGCCAGGTCACGTAGGCCCAGAGCGCTTCGACGTCCCCCGGCTCCAGGTGCTTCTTGAACGCCGGCATGTGGAGCGGCGCCCGGCGCAGGAAGAACTGCGCCACCGGATTCGAGCGGAAGCGATGGCCCACGCCGTCCTCCACCCATTCGCGGAACTCGGCTTCGTTCGACACGAGCTCCGTGAAGTCGGCTCCATCCCAGGGCGGGATGTAGCCCTTGAGCGATCCCGGATTCGCGCGCGCGAGCTGTCCGCCGGGGCCGTGGCATCCGACGCATCCCAGCTCGTCCGCGCGATCCTTGCCGTGCGCCGCGAGCGAGTCGTCGGTCGCGTTCTGGCCGCCCACGGCCACCACGTACGCGACGAGATCCTCGATCTGCGACGCGCTCAGGCGGCGTCCGAACGCGGGCATGCGCACGACACCGAGCTTGCGCTCCGCTTGCCAGTCCGGATCCTCGCGACGCGCCTTCGTTCCGCCGTCCCGGATCCACTCTCGCACTTCTTCCGGGTTCTTCGCGTACATCATGAGCGTGCCTTCGAACGAGGGAACCTGCTTCTCGTCACGCCCCGGATTCGCCATGCCGCGAATCCCCTCGGCTCCGTGACACGCGAAGCATCCCGTGGCCTCAGCGAGGCGGCGGCCCCGCTCGACCGGCGTGAGCTGCGCGCGCGTCAAAAAAGCGAGAGCCCCGATCCCAAGGATCAGGGCTCCCACCAAGGCCAGCGCGATGACGCGAGGCTTCATCGTCCCAGTCGTTCGTTACGGTGTGGCCGGAGCCAGCTTCGCGGACGCAACCTCGATCGACTTCATCCCGTTGCGCTCGTTCATCGGACCCGTGATCTCCACCTTCTTGCCCGCCCAGTCCTTCGCCTTCTTGTAGGCGGCCATCGTGTCGTGCGGCGGGGTGAGCAGATACAGATCGCCCGTGGCGGTGAGGAGGCCCATGGGCATTCCCTTCGAAATGCAGAGCTGGGCGCACTGCGTGTGCTTGGCGCCGCTGGCGCCGTGGCCCAGATAACAGCCCGTATCCACGATCTCGCCGACCGCTGTCATCGTATGGGCCTTACCGGCGTCGTGCTCCCCGTCATGCGCGACCGCGGCTCCGTTCATCGCGAGCAGGGCCGTCATCATGAGGGCTCCCACAACTCGTCGCATTGTCATCCTCCTGAAAGGTGAGGGGCGCGGGCCCCGTGGAACCGGCTTCCCCCTGATCTACCCGGTAACGTACCCGGCGGGTCCGCCCGGCGCAACTCGAACGATGGTTGAGTCCAGCCGGCCGTCGTTCTGTTACAGAGCGGGCCTCTAGAGAGTCACGATGCCTGGCGAGGCGTTCCGATTCGCTCGGAATCGGTCCCCAGGGACAGATTCAGCTCCTCGTCGGAGAGGACCTGCCGCCGGTTCAGGATCTGGGAGGTGTCGTGCTCGAACACCAGGTGGGTCAGCTGGTCGAAGGCGACCTCCACTTGCTTCCGGAATCCCACCATCTTCACGAGGTAGGCGCCCGCCCAGAGGAGCCAGGCCAGCTTGCCGGACAGCGGGATGCCGAAGAGGTCCAGAACCGAGCTGTGCTTGCCGAGCGAGATGATGTACCCCGCGTCCTTGAAGTGGAAGGTGCGGAGCGGCATCCCCTCGGCCCGCCGCACGAGGCACTCCCCGACGTAGCTCCCCATCGCGATGCCGGTCTGGGAAAGCGCCGGCTGCCATCGTCCGCTGACGGTGGGCGAAGCGGCGCAATCGCCGAGCACGTAGAGGTCTTCGACCGGATTCCCGGCGCGATCCAGGGCGCGGAGGTACGGATCCACGCGCACGCGGCCGTCCTCTATGTGCGTGAGCGGAAGGGACCGCACGAGCTCCGGTGGATGCACCCCCGCGGTCCAGATGATCGTGAAAGCGGGCGCCGTCGCGCCTCCCGCGAAGTGGAGGCACTTGGGCTCGACCCGCTCGACCTTGGCCCCGAGCTCGATTCGCACGCCGTTCTTCGTCAGATAGCGGTGGATGTAGGTGGAGTGATCCGGCCGCGCGGTCGGCACGACGCGGTCGCCTCCCTCGTAGATCGTGATCGTGATGTCGTCGGAGGTGAGGCTGGGATAGCGAGGCAGTAGCGTCTCGCGCGCCATCTCGGCGAGCTCGGCCGCGACCTCGACGCCCGTGACGCCGCCACCCACCATGGCGAACGAGAGCAGTCGGCGGCGCTGCTCGCGCGTCTCCGCCTGCTCCGCCATCTCGAACAGCTCGACGAAGCGCGCGCGGAGATACATCGCATCGACGATCGTCTTGAACGGGCGCGTGTTCTCCGGCGCGCCGGGCACGCCATAGTAATTGGTCACGCTGCCCATGCAGATGACGAGCGTGTCGTACGGCTCGACCAGATCGTTGTGGAGGCGCACCTCGCGCCGCTCGAGATCGATCGCGGTCGCCTTGTTCTTCTGGAACCGGATGTGCCGGTGCTGGGCCATCTCGCGGAGCGGGTAGACGATGTGCCGCGTCTCGAC
>DATEOQ010000004.1:0-3134 GCA_035273905.1 Candidatus Eiseniibacteriota bacterium
GAGCGGGAGCGAGTACCGCTCGACGTACTCGATGTCGAGGCGCATCCACTCGTCGAACGAGAGGTCGCTCCGCCCCCGGATCTGCCACAGGCACGTGAGCCCCGGCCTCACCGAGAGACGCCGGAGCATCCAGGGCTCGTACTTCTCCACCTCTTCGGGAAACGGCGGCCTCGGTCCGATGAGGCTCATGTCCCCCACGAGCACGTGCCAGAGCTGCGGCAGCTCGTCGAGGCTCGCCTTGCGGAGAAGACGGCCGACTCGCGTGACGCGCGGATCGTTGTGGAGCTTGAAGGCGGGCCCTTCCGCCTGGTTGAGATGGAGCAGGAGCCCGCGCAATTCCTCCGCCCCCACCTGCATGGAGCGGAGCTTGAGAAACGTGAACTTCCGTCCGCCGCGTCCCACGCGGATGGCGCGATGGAAGACGGGACCGGGCGAGTCGAGCTTGATCGCGACCGCCGCGACGAGGATGACCGGGAGCGCGAGGGGAGCGAGAAGCAGGGTCAGCGCGACGTCGAGGACCCGCTTTCCGCCGCGACGGTACAGGCTCACGGGGCGCACTGTAGCATAGGAACGGGGCCCCGGCAGTGCTCGCCGGGGCCCCGTGGTGGTTTGTGGTCGCGTGGCGCTACTTGAGGATCGTGATCGCCTTGCGCTCCTCGTCGGCGCCGGCCCGGATGCGGACGAAGTAGACGCCTGAGCTGAGCCGCGCGCCGCTGGCATCGACGCCATCGATCCTCACGTCGTGGTATCCCGCCGCGGCATCGTTTTCATCCCGTAGTGTACGCACGAGCCGCCCGCGCACGTCGAAGAGCTGCACGAGCACCGGACCGCGCTCTTGCGTGGCGAAGGTGAGCACGGCGGAGGGATTGAGCGGATTCGGGGTGATGGTCGCGGCTAGGTTGCCACCTCCGGCAGCCTTCACGATGAATGGGACGTCTGGAATGCAGAACGTGCCGCCGCCCGCCAGATTTCCCGATACCGTCACGTGGACGGTTTGATTTCCCGTGAGGTTGGAGAAGAGCTGCCGTAGATCGTCCTTCGCGAAGCACACCGTGACCTCGGGGATACCATCCTTGTTCGGATCCCCGCTCACCGAGGTCTTGTCGGCGATCGCATGGATCTCGCCCACCGAGCCAGTCCCCGACGAGCTCATCACGATGCTGGAGAGATCGACGCTGCTCACGTCATAGATCCCGTCGACCGGCTGGACTTGCATGCACGTGGTGCTCTTCCCGGATTTGAGGTTGATCTGGTTGTTCCCCCCGGTGGTGTACAGGATGGTGGTGTAGCAGCCGGTGATCGTTGCGGTGGTCGCGTCGTGACCCGTGAGCTGGCATGGGTCGGTCGCCGTGAGATCCACGCTGTACGCGCCCGGAACGAAGTAGATGTGGTCCGCCTGAGCGCCTCGGGCAGATCCGCCATCACCGAACGACCAGTCGTAAACGAGAGTCTCGCCATCCGGATCCGAAGACCCCGCCGCATCGAACAGGATCGACAGATTGGTCACACCGGAGTACGGACCGCCAGCGTTCGCACTCGGCGCCCGGCAGATGTTCGTGACCACGATCGTGAAGGTCTTCTGGTCGAAGCTGCCCGATTCATTGGTGGCACGGACGGTGGCCGGATAGGTTCCGGCCGCAGCGAAGTCCGGACTGAGAACGATGAATCCTGTCCTAGGACCAAGTGTCTCCACGGTCATCCATGGCGGCCCCGAGACCTTGCTGAATGTGAGGGGCAAGCTGTTCGGATCGGTGCCGAGGATTCTCTGAGACAGGACGGCCCCTTCATCTACCGTCATGTTTGCCGGCTGATCGAGCACGGGCGGCTGCCCCTGGCCCAGGACGATCAGGATCGTTTCGAAGTCACTGAACGGTGTCGTTCCGTTGTCGGTCACCCGGACCGTGACCGGGAACGATCCGAACGTCGCGGGAGTCCAAGTGAAGGCCCCGGTCGAGGGATCGATCGTCGCTCCCGAGGGCGCACCGGAATCGAGCGAGAACGTCAAGGTGTTCGCGGGCAGGTCGGCGTCCGTCGCCACAGCGGTGAACGTGACGGGGACTCCGATGGCGCCCGCCTTGTTTCCTATGGGGTTGAGTACGGGAGCAAGGTTGATCTCCTTGACCGTGACGTTGAACGTCTCGCAATCCGACTCACCGCCCGCGGTCGCGCACACGGTGATGGGATAGACGCCCGGTCCCTGCGCCTCCGTTGGAGCCCATCCAAAACCGCCTGCGAAGTTGATGCCCGCACCCGATGGAACGCTCCCCTCGAGCGAGAAGGTCGCCTGGGATCCGTCCCAGGTGATGGCCGTTGCATTGAAAAACAAGGGCGTCCCCTCGTTGGCCGTCTTGTCGCCGATTGGGCTCAGGAAGACTCCACTCTGCGGCCGCACGCTGACCGTGAACTGCGTCGAGCCCGTGGCGATCCCATCGGAAACGTTGACCGTGATCGGATAGAAGCCCGGCTGGCTCTCCGTAGGACACCAGTGGAATTGCCCACCCAAGGAGGTGATCGTGGCGCCGGACGGCGCGCCGGCGGCGAGGGAGAACACGAGGGTCCCACTCCCACCCGTGGCCGTGATCGTGAAGTCGAGGCACGAGCCCACGTTCACCGTCTTGTTCCCCGGGTTCGTGACGACCGGGGATCCGGGCTCCTGCGGCAGAACGTGGACCGTGAACGTCTCCGCATCGCTCAGAGCGGGCGACCCGTTATCGGTCACGTGAACGGTGATGGGGTAGTCACCGGGAGCCTGGTTGGCCTGGACATCCCACTGGAACCTCCCATCGCTCGTGATCCCAGGAAAGACCGGCGATCCGGAGTCGAGGTAAAAGACCAACGCGTTGGCAGGCAGGTCGGCGTCGGTTGCCGTCGCCGTGAAGGAGAGCGTGTTCCCCGCCATGATCGTCTTGTTCCCGATCGGGGTGAGCACCGGCGCCTGGTTCACCTCGTTGACGGTGACACCGATTGCCTCGGCGTCCGTCACGACCGGTGCCCCGTCCTCGGTCACACGGACGGTGACCGGGTAGACACCAGGACCCTGAGCCTCGGTTGGGCACCAGGAGAACTGCCCGGTCGATGTGATCGACGCGCCGGATGGCGCGCCTGGGTCCAACGTGAAGGTCAAAGCACCACCG
>DATEOQ010000005.1:0-2665 GCA_035273905.1 Candidatus Eiseniibacteriota bacterium
GAGCCACGAGCCACGCGAAGAGCGCCGCCCCCACATAGTACGGAAGGCCGAACACGAGCCAGTTCGAGATCCCGTAGCGGTACGTGAACTCGCCGACGCCGAGGATGCCGCCGTACCACGTCGTGACGAGGGTCGCGACGAAGGACGGTAGCGCGAGCCTCCGCCCCATGACCAGGTACTCGGCCGCGTCCTTCTTCGCGACTCCGAAGAAGCGGAACGCGAGGGCGATGAGGAAGGCGAAATAGAGCCCGATCAGCGCGAGATCGATGGCTCCGAGCGTTTTCACGCCTTCTGAAGCCATCGGGTCAGAAGTCAGCCCGCAAGGTCACGAACACGTTTCGCTCCGCCGCGGGATAGAAGTACGGAATGCCGTCGAAGACGTACCCCGCGGTCTCGTACTTGAGGCCCGTCAGGTTCATGCCGCGCACTTCGAGAGCGAGTCCGTTGGCTTCAAACGGCCGAAACCCGGCGAGGCGGGCTAGGTCGAACGTGAGCGCTCCATTCAGCACCGCGTGCTCCTCGACGAAGAGGCTCGCGTATCCGGGCGTGTCGCGAAGCGAGGGATCCTTCCGGTTGTCCTCGGTATTGTCGAGATACTGGCGCCCGGTCTCGACCATCGTGAGCGCCGCGCCCACGCCTCCCTTCCGGTAGCCCACGGTCACGTTCGCGAGCCGGCTCGGGAAGCCGGCGATGGCGTTGCCGCTGTAGTCGTTCACCATCGTCGAGTCGACGTGCTCGATGTAGTCGTCGAACTGGTTGTGGCTCAGCGTGAGGTTGCCCGACAGCTCGAGCCCCGTCTTGTGGCGCGCGCTCCACTCCAGCTCCACGCCGCGGTGGGTGGACTGGGCCGCGTTGCCCGTGATGGGCACACCGAACTTGTCGATCTGCCCGAGAGGCACGATCTCGTCCCGGAAATCCATCCAGAACCCGGTCAGCCGCACCCGGGCCGACCCCTGATGGAAGCCGACTCCCGCCTCGTAGTCATTCAGCTTCTCCGGATGGATGAGGGGGTCCTCGTAGATGTGGTTCGCCGGATCGAGCGTGCCGAACAACGGAATGCTGGTCGGATCGTCGGGCCGGTAGATCTCGCCGAGGATCGGCTCGACCTGGGCGTGCGCGTAGGACGCGAACACGTCCGTGCGATCCGAGGCGTTCCAGTTGAGCCCGAGGCGCGGGTTCAACGCAGTGTAATGGAGATTGAAGTCGTAGCCGTTGTAGCGATCCTTCCCGATCGCGTAGCGCGTGCGCCGGAGCTGGAGGCTCCCCGTTGCCTTGAGGTCCTTCCGGAGGTCGTAGGACTCCTGCACGAAGCCGGACACGACGTTCACGCGCCCGGTGTAGTCGTAGAATACGAAGTTGGGCTCCGTGCCCGGGGGCGGCGCCGCAGCCCAGCTCATCTCACCCCAGTGGCGCCCCGTGTGCTCGCGCCACTCGCCTCCAATCGTCAACTCGCCGTGCGAATGCTTCACGCGGGCCTGCGGCACCCAGCCGTAGTGCTGGTTCCGCACCCAGAGCCGCTGCGTCATGTCCGACGCGACGACCGTGTACGGGCCCGTGCCCGACGTGTCGGCGTAGTAGCTCGCGGGATAGAGCGTGTTGGAGCTCACCGTGAAATCGGGAAGATGCCGGTCCGCGAAGAATTGCGGGCCGTACGGGAAGTCGTCGTAATAGCCCTTGCCCGGGAAGTAGAAGATCGAGGACGTGAGCGCCGCGTTCTGGGAGAGTTTCACGTCCTGGATCAGCTCGAAGTGCGGCTCGTAGAAGTTGTCGGTCTCGTTCCGCCAGTTGAGCGGATTGAACCGGCGATCCTGGTCGGCGTCACCGGTAATGCGTCCGTCGAGATAGGGCCGGTCCACGGCGTAGTAGGCGAGATGGAGCCGTTCCGGTCCGCCGTAGAGATTGAGGCGGGTCGTGATCCACGAGTCGAGCCGCGCGATGGAAAACGCATAGGACCAGAGGTCGGACCAGGACTGCTCCCGATAGCCCATGCTCTTGATCCGCGAATAGCGCCCCGACACGACGTAGGTGTTATCGAGGAGCCCCGACTCCATCTGCGCCGAGAAGCGCTGCGTGTCGTAGCTCCCCATCCCCACCTCGAGCCCGATCCGCCGCTCGCGGGGCGCGTTGAGCGTGGTCAGCTCGACCGCGCCGCCGACCGCGCTCGCGCCATAGAGCGCGCTCCCGACACCGCGCTGCACCTGCACCGACTGCGCGCTCGCGATCAGATCCGGGTGATCCACCCAGTAGACCTCGTGCGACTCCGGGTCGTTCAAAGGAATGCCATTGATCGTCACCGCGACGCGGCGCTGCGAGAACCCGCGGATCTTCACGTACGAATACCCGATGCCGTTCCCCGCGTCCGAGTAAGCGTAAGTGCCCGGCGTCTCCGCGAGGAGCATCGGCACGTCCTGCGCCCAGTACTTGTCGCGGATCTCCTTCCGGTCGAGCTCGGTGAACGCCACCGGCGTGGAGCGCTCCGCCGCGCGCGCGGTGGTCACCTCGATCTCCGGACCGGGGAGCGCGCGCGGATCGAGCTTCACCGCGATCCCGGCGGTGCTGTCGGGGTCGGCGTTGACCGCGATGCGCGCGATCGCGTAGCCCAGGCGGCGGATCTCGATCTCGTACGGGCCGGGCGGGACAGGGGGGAAGCGGAACTCGACATCCT
>DATEOQ010000006.1:0-4381 GCA_035273905.1 Candidatus Eiseniibacteriota bacterium
TTCGCCGGCGTGGTCACCGAGGTCGGCAACAGCGCCAGCCGCGAGGTCAACACCCAGGGCGCGAGCGGCCAGACCAACTTCGAGGTCAAGGTGCTCTTCCACGACACCGTCGAGGCGGTGCGGCCCGGCATGACCGCCGACGTCGAGATCCGCACGGCGCGGCGCGACAGCGTGCTCGCGGTGCCGATCCAGTCGGTGGTGATTCGCACCCCCGAGGATCTGAAGCCTCCCGAGACGGGGAAGAAGAAGCGGGGGGGCGCCCGGGCGGAGACGGCGGAGAAGGCCACGCCGACGGGCGAGCGCGTGAAGCCGGAGGAGATCCGCGGGGTGTTCGTGATCGCGAACGGCAAGGCGGAGTTTCGCCGCGTGAAGACCGGGATCGCGAGCGACACGGATTTCGAGGTGCTGGGAGAGATCAAGCCCGGCGAGAAGGTCATCATCGGGCCCCACAAGACCCTGCGCACGCTGAAGCCAGGCCAGCGCGTGAAGATCGAAGAGCCGAAGAAGGCGAAGGGAAAGGAGTCGCAGTGAGCGCGAACGGCGTCCTGATCGACATCGCCGACGTCCGCAAGACCTACGAGATGGGCACGACCGAGGTGAACGCGCTGGATGGCGTGAATCTGAAGATCATGACCGGCGAGTACGTGGCGATCATGGGCCCGTCGGGGTCGGGCAAGTCGACCCTCATGAACATCGTGGGTTGCCTCGACACGCCGACCAGCGGATCGTACAAGCTCCGGGGAACCGAGATCCGGGAGCGCGACGACGACGAGCTCGCGCGGATCCGGAACCAGGAGATCGGGTTCGTCTTCCAGACGTTCAACCTGCTGCCCCGCGCCGATGCGCTCCACAACGTGGAGCTCCCGCTCATCTACTCCGGCACGCCGGCCGCCGAACGCCGCGAGCGCGCGAAGGCGATGCTCGCCATGGTCGGTCTCGGCGACCGCACGCACCACCGTCCGAACGAGCTCTCGGGCGGCCAAAGGCAGCGCGTCGCGATCGCGCGCGCCCTCGTGAACAATCCCTCCCTCGTCCTCGCGGACGAGCCCACCGGGAATCTCGATTCGCGCACCGGTGTCGAGATCCTCACCTTGATGGACGAGATCCACGCCAAGGGGAACACGGTCATCCTGGTCACGCACGAGGAGGACGTCGCCGCGCGAGCGCACCGCATCGTCCGGCTCCGCGACGGGAAGATCGAGAGCGACCGGCCCGTGGCCAGAGCGGGCGCGACGCCCGGCGCGTGACCCCGCGCCTTCGGCCCCGGCGCGAAGCCTGGGCCGCGCTCGGGGAAAACCTCCGCATCGCCGTCCGCGCGCTCCGCGCGCACAAGCTCCGGACCGTCCTCACGGTCATCGGGAACGTCGTGGCCGTCATGTCGGTGATCGCGGTGGTCTCCATCATCGACGGCGTGAACAAGTACGTCTCCGAGCGGATCCTCGACCAGGGCCTGAACGTCGTCTACATCGACAAGTTCGGCCTCATCACCGACGACGACGCCTATCGCGAGGCGGCCAAGCGGCGGGATCTCACCTCCTACGAGGCCGACGCGCTCGCCTCCCGCATGCAGACGGCGTCCCACGTGGTGGCGCAGGCCGAGGCGAACAAGGGGGTCCGCTACCGCGGCACCGAGCTCAAGAACATCCGCATCCTCGGCACCACCGAGGGTTACCCGTCGGTGGGGAAGTACGAGACCGACCAGGGGCGCGAGCTCGAGGACATGGACTTCCAGCGGCGCCGTCCCGTCTGCGTGATCGGTTCCGAGGTGGCGGAAACGCTCTTTCCGCGCATCGATCCGATCGGGCAGTCGATCAAGGTGTCGGGCTACGATCTCCTCGTCGTGGGCACGCTCGTCGCACGCGGAAACGTGCTCGGCCAGAGCCAGGACAACCTCGTGGTCGTCCCGCTCGGCCAGTTCGAGAAGATGTACGGCCAGCATCGCTCCCTGACGATCCTCGTCGGCGCTGCGCCGGGCGTCACGCTGGACCATCTCGAGGACGAGGCGCGGGTCGTGCTCCGCGCCGCGCGGCACGTTCCGCTCGGCGCTCCGGACGACTTCGCCTTCTCGACCGCCGAGACCTACATGGCGCTCTACCAGACCCTCACCGGCGGCATCTTCGCGGGCACGATCGGGCTCGTGGCGATCTCGCTCGTGGTGGGCGGTATCGTGATCATGAACATCATGCTCGTCGCCGTGACGGAGCGGACCCGCGAGATCGGCATCCGGAAAGCGGTGGGGGCGAAGCGGTCGGACCTCGTGTCCCAGTTCCTGAGCGAGGCGGTGGTGCTCGCGTTCTTCGGCGGCCTCCTGGGAGTCCTCGCGGGGGTCGCGATCGCGCTCCTCATCCGCACCATCACGCCGCTCCCGGCCACGATCCAGCCCTGGTCGGTCGCGATCAGCCTGAGCGTGGCCTCCGCGGTCGGGCTCTTCTTCGGCGTCTATCCCGCGACCCGCGCGGCGCGACTCGATCCGATCGTCGCGCTGAGGCAGGAATAGCCGATGGCCATCGACGTCCGGGAGGGAGCCGGGATCGCGTTCCAGGCGCTCCGCGAGAACAAGCTCCGGTCGTTCCTCACGGTGCTCGGCGTGATCATCGGGATCACCGCGATCATGGCGATGATCTCGATCATCGAGGGGCTGAACCAGAGCATGAAGGCCCAGCTCGCCTCGCTCGGGACCGACGTCCTCTACATCCGCCCCTTCGCTCCGGGCGCGTGGGTGGGGGAGATGCCGGACAGCCTTCGGCGCCGGAAGTGGTTCAAGCCGGAGGACGCCGAGGCCATCCGCCGCAATGCTCCGGCCGTGCTCGCCGTGGCGCCGCTCAACTTCACGGAGCTCCGCCTCCGAAACGGCGAGACCCAGACCCGGCCCACCATCGTGATCGGGACGTCGCCCGACTACATGGTGACCAACAACTACGCGGTCGACAACGGGCGCGCCTTCACCGAGGCGGAGGTGGAGCACCGCTCCGCCGTCTGCATTCTCGGCGTGGACCATGTCGAGACCCTGTTCCCGCACGTGAATCCGGTGGGCAGGACGATCGCGATCGGCACGCAGCCCTTCATGGTGGTCGGCGTCGCGGAGCCGAGGGGGCATTTTCTGGGGATGAGCATGGACGAGATCGTCATGGTCCCCCACACGACGCTGGAGAAGGACTTCGGGCCCAATCTCAAGATGGTGCTGAACGCGAAGCCGGTATCGCCGGAGATGATCGACGTCGCGCGGGAGCAGATCTCCGACGTGCTCCGGCGGCAGCGGAGGGTTCAGTACAACCAAGGGGACAACTTCGCCGTCTTCACCGACAAGTCGCTGGTCGATCTCTACGGCCAGATCACCGGCGCCTTCTACCTCGTGATGGTGGTGATCTCCTCGATCGGTCTCATGGTGGGCGGCATCGGCGTGATGAACATCATGCTCGTGTCGGTGACCGAGCGGACGCGCGAGATCGGCGTGCGGAAGGCGCTCGGCGCGCGCGAGCGGGACATTCTCTGGCAGTTCCTGGTGGAGGCGATGACCCTGACGGGCGCCGGAGGGGTCATCGGCGTCCTGGCTGGGCTCGGCGTGGGGAAGCTGGTCAACCTCCTCGCCCATTTCTCGTTCGGCGTGCCCATCTGGGGGATCCTCCTCGCGTTCGGATCGGCCACCGCCATCGGACTCTTCTTCGGCATGTACCCGGCCGTGAAGGCGGCGCGCCTCGACCCGGTGGACTCCCTCCGTTACGAGTGATCCGCGCGGCGGATCCGCGCCGCGCGTGTGCTAAGATTCCAGGCTCCCATGGATGAGATCCGCGTTCGCGGCGCGCGCGAGCACAACCTCAAGAACCTGAACCTCGACATCCCCCGGAACGCACTCGTCGTGCTCACCGGCGTCTCCGGCTCCGGCAAGTCCTCCCTCGCCTTCGACACCCTCTACGCCGAGGGCCAGAGGCGGTACGTGGAGTCCCTCTCCGCCTACGCCCGCCAGTTCCTCGGGCAGATGGAGAAGCCGGACGTGGACCAGATCGAAGGGCTCTCGCCGGCGATCTCGATCGAGCAGCGGACGGCCGGGAGCAATCCCCGGTCGACCGTCGCCACGGTCACCGAGATCTACGACTACCTCCGCCTCTTCTTCTCCCGGATCGGTATTCAGCACTGCGTGAGCTGCGGCCGCCCGATCCGGAGCCAGACCGTCCAGGAGATGGTCGACCACCTCCTCGCGACGCGGCAGGGGCAGAGGCTCCAGATCCTCGCCCCGGTCATTCAGGGGCGGAAGGGCGAGTACCGGAAGGAAATGGCGCAATGGCGGAAGCTCGGGTTCGTCCGGGCCCGGATCGATGGCTCGTTCGTCGAGCTGGAGGACGAGATCGCGCTCGACAAGAAGAAGAAGCACACGATCGAGATC
>DATEOQ010000007.1:0-4377 GCA_035273905.1 Candidatus Eiseniibacteriota bacterium
GAGCCCTCGAGCGCGGCGCGCGCCCGCTCCGCCTCGGCGCCCGAGCCGAGGAGGAGCACGCGGCGGAACGCGAAGCCCTGCTTCCGCGCGCCGGCCGCCACGCTCGCGAGCGCTCCGCGCGCGACGTAGAGGAAGAGGAACAGGAGGGGCCCGACGAGCAGCACGAGGAAGCGCGAGTAGCGCGGCATCTGGAAGAGGAAGGTCGCGGCCATGAGGAGGAGCACCGCCTGGACCACCGACTTCCCCACCAGGAACGCGCGCTCGATCCGGTCCGTGAAATCGGTCCTCCGGTAGAGGCCGTTCATCGCGAGCGCGGCGATCGTGACGCCGACCGTGAAGTAGAGGAGTCCCGCGTAGCTCTCCGCCGGGAACACCGGGCGGTCGAACCAGGGATCGAGCGCGCTCCGGATCGCGTATGCGGCAGCGCACGCGAGCACGGCCGCGAGGGCGTCCATCGCGAGCGTCACCATCTGGATCGTCCGGCGTCGATGCTGGCTCATGGCGTAGAGGATCGCGCTCCATTTCTCCGTGAATCGAAGGAGTCCGGCCGCGTGGGCCCGGACCGAGCGCGGTCGCATCTGGGCGCTCGCGCGCTCGTACTCGTGCACCATCCGCGCATCCGCACAGTAGACCACTTCGTAACCGTGGCGCCACATCCGCTGGCACCAGTCGACGTCCTCGAAGTAGAGGAAGTACCGCTCGTCCATGAGGCCCACGTCGCGCATGGCGCTGCGCCTCACGTACATCGCAGCCCCCAGCACCCAGTCGACCCCGCGGGTGTCCGCGTGGTCCCAGTCCTCCATCAGGTGCTCCCGCACCTCGCGACTCCGCGCGGCGACGCCGGGGAGCGGCATCCGGCGCAGCAGGAGCGTCCGCCACGTGTAGAACCGCCGCGCCGAGAGCTGGAGCGATCCGTCGGATTCGAGGAGCTTCGGCGCGAGGATCCCCGCGCGCGGATGCTCTGCCGCCGCGCGCTCGAGCGCCTCCACCGAGCCCGGCAGCACGCGCACGTCCGGATTCAGGAGGAGCACGTTCTCCTCGGAGGCGGCCCGGATCCCTTCGTTCACGCCGCGCGCGTATCCCAGGTTGGACCCCGGGGTGAGGACCCGGGTCGGGTACCCGGAGGCGCGCGCGAGGTCGTCGAGGGGCTCCCCCGAATTGTTCACGACCACGACCTCCCGCAGCGGCGCGGGACGCGCCTCTCGGAGAGACTGGAACAGACGTACCAGCTGATCGCGGGTGTTGTAGTGGACGACGACGAGCGAGAGGCCCAGGACCCCTCCCGCTAGAGCGCGCCCAGGAGGTCCAGGAGGCGCAGGCGCCAGACCATCCAGGCGGCCTCGCGGACGATCCGGCGGGACATCTTCGACACGCCGGCGCGGCGGTCGACGAACAAGATGGGAATCTCCTGGATACGGAATCCCTTCCTCCATGCCTTGAAGTTGATCTCGATCTGGAAGGCGTATCCGTCGGACCGGACCCGGTCTAGGTCGATGGCCTCTAGCACCTGCCTACGGAAACACTTGAACCCCCCGGTGAGGTCCTTCACCGGCATCCCGGTGATGACCCGGCTATAGAGGTTGGCCGTATAGGAGAGGATGAGCCGGGACAGGGGCCAGTTCACCACGGTCACGCCGTGGAGGTAGCGGGAGCCCAGGACCAGGTCGGCGTGCTCGATCTCGCGGAGGAAGTCCCCCAGGCTGTCCGGACTGTGGCTGAAGTCGGCATCCATCTCGAAGACCGCCTCGTAGTCCCGCGCGAGTGCCCACTTGAAGCCGGCGACATAGGCGGACCCGAGCCCCATCTTCCCCGCGCGGTGCATCACGTGGACTCGGGGGTCGCGGGCCGCCATCTCGTCGGCGAGCGCCCCCGTGCCGTCCGGCGAGTTGTCGTCCACGATCAGGATCTCGGTCGGGAGCTTTTGGTCGAAGATCCGGCGGACCAGCTCCTCGAGATTCTCCCGCTCGTTGTAGGTCGGGGTGATGATGAGCGCCTTCATCCAGCGGCGCCCTCGGTGGCGGGGGGCGGAACCGGCGTGGCGGACGCGCGGCGCCGGCGACGATCGTCGAGCAGCTGCTTCACGCCCCAGAGCCCGATCAGGACCGCGACGATCGCCGAGGCGATCGAGATCCGGATCCCTTCGGCGAGCGCCTTCGGCTCGTACTGGTAGCGCACGCGGTGCACCCCGGGCTGGAGCGGCACGCCCCGCATGAAGTAATTCACGCGCTCGATCGGCACCGCCTTGCCGTCGACGAACGCCTTCCAGTCGGGGTCGTACTGCTCGATGGTGAGGAAGATGCCCGGGGCGGTCGTCGAGACGAAGTACTCGATGTCGTTGAAATCGTAGCGAAGCGTGCGCACGGAATCGGGCGTCGAGGGAGCGCCCACGGCCGGGGGCGCTGCCGGGAGGCTCCAGAGGATCTCCTGGTGCGGGTTGAATCCGCCGGTTCGTATCGTCGCGAGCGCGACGCCGTCGTCCCGCACCGGCCGCACCGCGTGAATCACCGACGCGCGCGGCATCGTGTGCAGGATCTCGTAGATCTTGACTTCGCCGTCATGCCGGAGCGCCGCCGCGTCCTTCGTCTCGGGCGGGAAGTAGCCGTCCGCGAGAACGTACTTCACGTTCAGCATCTCGAGCGCGCCGAACGATTGGATGCCCGCCGTGTCCACGAACGCCTGATAGAGGTACGGCTTCGCGGGGTGATAGCCGAGCACCGATGCGATGCCGAACGCGACGAGGCGGCTGTCGTTCCACTGCAGCGGGAACACGCGGAACTGCGTCGTGTCCGAGCGCAGGAACGTGATCTCCGGCGTCTCCTTGAAGTTCGCGTCGTACTCGACCGGGGTTCCCACCTGGGGATCGATGATCTTGCGGTCGACCGGCCAGAGATCCACGACCACGATCAGGACGACGAGCAGCGCCGCCCCCGCGCGCGCAAGCTTCCCGCGGCGCGCGAGCCCGATCACGAAGAGAGCGGCTGCGAGGAAGAGCCCCGCTTTCAGCGCGTCGGTCGACGCCATGTCGAGGGCGGCCCGGGCGTGCCCTTCGTCAAAGCCCTGGCGCGAGCGCATCGCGGCTTCCCGGTACATGGGGCCGAGCGCGTTCAGCGCGACGAGGAGGCCAAACCCTCCCGCGAGCGAGAGGAGCGCGCCCCGCATCCACGGGCCTCCCGGATCGTTCCCCTGCGAGCGCTCTGGCGTGAGCGCCCGGTCGAGCCCTAGCGCGGCGAGCGCGGCCACGGCGAACTGAACGAGGACCAGGATCATCACCGGCACCCGGAACTTGTTGAAGAACGGGAGATGGTAATAGAGGAGCGCGTAGAGCGGCTGGAAGTGCTTGCCAAACGACATGAGGAGCGCAACCACCGCGAGCACGATCAGGTACGCGCGCGTCCGCCCCCGTGTGGTCGCCGCCCCGTAGATCGCGAGCACGAGTGCCACGATCCCCATGTAGTTCGGGTAGTCGGTGAACGGCATCGTTCCCCAGTAGGTCGGGCCACCAAAGCCGAAGAAGCCGGGCAGGATGAACGTGAGGATCTCGTTCGGCGAGAAGGACCACGAGGTGGCGTACGTGAGCCCCGCGCCTCCTCCCTCGCCGCCGCCGCGCGTCGAGAGCTTCGAGTACTCGTGCACCGGCAGGTAGAGGAAGGCGCTCAGCCCGAACGCGAGCGCGAGGCCCCCCGCGAGCCCGGCGATGGCGCGCACCCCTTCGCCCTTGCGCCCCGAGCGGAACGCGTCGACCGCGAGGAAGAGCGCGTAGAGACCGAGGGCGAGCCACGAGTAGAAGACGATCTGCACGTGTCCGCGCAGGAGCTGGAACGCGGCCGCGATCGCGAATCCGGAGAGCGCGAGCCACGATCCGCGCCGGGCGAACCGGTCGTAGAGAAGGATGAGGAGCGGCAGGTACGCCGCCGTCATGATCTGGCTCCCGTGACCGAACGCCCCCACCGCGACGAGATTGGGCGTCAAGGCGAGCGTCACCGCGCCGAGGATCGAGGACCCGCGCGACGTCCCGAAACCGCGCAGGAGCGCGAACATCGAGAATCCGAGCAGGAGATAGTGCGCCAGGAGCCAGGTGAGATCGGGGAACCCGAGCTTGGTGTTCAGGAAGCCGAAGATCGGATCGGGCGGATAGGCGCCGGGGACGAACATGAGGCTACCGAAGCTCGGCATGCCCAGGAAGGTGTACGGGTTCCAGAGCGGGAAGTAATGCCGCGTCTGGAGCGCCTGGGCCGCGATCTTCGAGAAGCCCGCGGGTGCGACCGAGTCGGGCGAGACGAAGACCTTGCCGAAGGTGATTGGATAGAAGAAGAGGAGCACGAGCCCCGCGAGGATCGCGTACGCCCAGAGCGCCTTGATGTCGGGGCTCTCGGCGGA
>DATEOQ010000008.1:0-3128 GCA_035273905.1 Candidatus Eiseniibacteriota bacterium
CGTCACGTTCCGGGGTCGCGGCGCTGAGCTTCGCGCCGAGGATGTTCAGTCGTGAGCGCGCGGCTCGCGATCGAAATCGATGGCCAGCGCGCTGAGGGCGACGCCGCCATCCAGGCGATTCTCCAGGTGCTGGTCGCGATCGGTGCGACGGCCGACCTCAGGGGCTGCGGCCGTTCCCAGCACGGAATGATGTTCAACGTTCCCCGGCTCGACGGATCGCGCGGTCAAGTCCATATCGTCCGCGCGAGCCTGGAGCCCGTCCAGGCTCCTCCCGTCACGGGCGCTGAGGCGACGCCTTGAAACTTTCGTCTCCGGCCTCCTCCGGGCCGTTCACTTCGTTCCCCGCACCTGGGGCCGCTCGTGATCACGCCGACACGGCAGCCCTGGGGCGGGGCTCGTTAGGTTCCCGCCCGGCTCCGAGGCGTTCAATATCGGGCTCCTCCGATCACCCCGTTCCTGGGCCGTTCGTGCGCTTCCACGACGGCACGGTGCGGGGAGTCCTTCACTCCCCATGTCGGCCGCACGTTGGGGCTATGTTCGCCCGCCCCGCGTGCGCGCCGGGGGGAGTTCAATTCGGAGTTGAGTCATGACTGAGCCAGGAGAGCAGCCCGTCAACAAAGGTGGTAGGCCGTCCAGGGCTGAGGAGCGCGCGCGACTCCTCGCCGATCTGGAGGACGCCGACGTGCTCGTGGGCGTGGAGGCGCTCCGGCTGGTCCGGAACAAGGAGACGCCGCCTTCGGTTCGGCTCCAGTGCCTGCAGCTGCTCGAGGGCCTGTCTCAGCGGCTGAAGGCCGGTGAGAGCATCGGGGGCGCGGCGAGCGGGGACGCCGCGCTGTCCGTCGATGACTTTTTGCGTGACCTTCGAGTCCGCGTCGTCCTGCTTCAGGAGCACTACGGGCGCGGGATCGTCGAGCTTCTCGGCGACGTGACGGTCGATCTTGCCGGCCCGCGCGACGCGAGGATCACGTGATGAAGTTCCCGAAGGTGTCGCGGGAGGTCTGGAGGCGCGCGCACGCGCGGGCCGTGGCGCACGTGGAGGCTGAGCGCCGGGTGTTCGGCTCGGCCTTCGAGCGCGTCGCGGCTCTTGAGGAGGGAGCCTCGATCGAGCGCGGCCTCGGCATCGACGGCCGTCTCTCTGATGTTCGGAAGACCAGGCTCGCGCGCATCGCGGTCATGAAGCGGTTCGGGGTCAGGACGTGGGGCGGGGTCGAGAGGGCGGTCAGGACGTACGATGACCAGGCGCTCGTTCGATTCTACGGGCGCCGCCCCGAACCGCGCTCCTCGTCGCCTACGCCTAAGCCCATGGGTCGAGCCACGCCCCCTGCAGATCATCGCTCCTACGCCACGCCCGGCGGCGAGGTCGTCACGGTCGAATCGCTGGCGGCTCGGATCCTGGCGGGAGTGAGCGTGGAGTCGATGCGCGAGCAGATCGAAGCGCTCAGTCCGAGCGAGGCCGACCGGCTCGCGCTCCTGACGGGGCTCGTCATCAAGCTCGACTGGTCCGGCGGCGATCCGCTCGGGCCGCTCGACCTCGCCGCCTCCAGATGGCGGATGAATTGAGCGACGGCCCCGTGAAGCTCTCGCGACGGCACCGACACGCCATGCTGCGCGGCGAGGTGGACTCGCTCTACATGTGCGCCGTGTTCCCCGGCGAGGAGATTCCGAAGCACCTGCCGCCGCTGGTTCGGATGCGGCTCATGAAGTTGAGGGCTCAGGAGGAGGAGAAGAGCAAGAGCGGGAACCCGTAGAGAGAATCCGCCCCGTCGACGGACTGCCCTCGTGTCGTCCTGTCTGCAGCGTCGATGAGGTGAGCCAACCAAGACCGAAGCACTGACGAACGCAGTCGAGGCTGCGCGCAGCGATTCAGGTCACAACGCCGTACGGGCGCGCCAAAAGAAGACGGCCGCCCCCCGCTGGAGTCGGGTTGCGGCCGGAGACCTGAAACGATGACAACTCTATCCCACCGCCACCGGCTGCGCCAGCGGCAGACGCTGATCCGGAATGTCCGGCGGTACCGCCAGAACCTGCCCGTCAAGCTCGCCGCCCGCGCACTCGCCGAATCCCTCCGTGACGTCCCCCGTCTCCGCGGCTCCGCGCTGCTCGCGTTCGAGCGGCGTAACGGATGCGTCAGCATGGGTGGCCTCGTCGAGTCGGCGATCGAGAGCCTCGCTCCGAAGGACGGTGCGCGATGAGCGCCCTGCTCGATGCGGCGGTCAAGTACGGCGCGGACATGCACTGGCTAGTCTTCCCTCAGGCTTGGCCGCGCGACGGCAAGTGCTCGTGCGGAAAGCCTCACTGCGACCACCCGGCCAAGCACCCGCACTACGGCCTCGCTCCGAACGGGCACAAGGACGCGACAAACTACCGCGACGCGATAGGGCGGTTCTGGCAGCGAGACCCCGACGCGAACATTGGGCTCGCGTGCGGCAAGCTGAGCCTCGTCGTCGCGCTGGACGTAGACCCGCGCCACGGTGGCGACGAATCGCTCGCGCGGCTTGAGCGGGAGCACGGCCCCCTGCCCTTGACGCCCTGCTCGCGCACCGGAGGCGGCGGGCGGCACCTGTTCTTCCGCTGCCCCAAGGGCGCTGTCACCGGGGGTGATCTCGCCCCAGGCGTGGAACTGAAGGCGAACACGGCAGTCACCCTTCCACCTTCGCGGCACATCAGTGGCGGTGCATACGAGTGGATGGAGGGCCGCTCGCCGTTCGAGATCCCGCTGGCAGAACTTCCGGCTTGGGTGCTGGAGCGGAAGACTGAGAGGCGAGCGGCCACGTCTACCCCAGGAGCGCCCATCCTCGACGGCACTCGCAACAGCACGCTGACCTCGCTCGCCGGAGGTATGCGCGCGAAAGGCTGGTCTGGCGACGCGATCCGCGCCGCGCTCCACGAGGAGAACACGCTCCGCTGTGACCCGCCGCTCCCCGACTCCGAAGTGGACGCGATCGCCAAGAGCATCGGCAGCAAGACCCCGAGGACGGAGACCGTCTCGAAGGGCGCGCTCACCGTCACCGCATGCTCGGGAATCACCGAGAAGAAGATCGACTGGCTCTGGAAGGGCTACGTCCCGCGCGGGGTGCTGACCTTCCTCGAGGGCCCGCCGAAGGCCGGAAAGAGCACCGTGTACGTAG
>DATEOQ010000009.1:0-3614 GCA_035273905.1 Candidatus Eiseniibacteriota bacterium
CAGGACGCGCCGCGCGCGGGCGGCGTCCTGAAGGCCGCGATGATCGGCGAGCCGCCGTCGCTGGATCTGCACTGGACGACCGCCGTCATCGTCCAGCAGATCATGTGGCACGCGTACGAGACCCTCTACACGTACGACAAGAATCTCCAGCCCGTGCCCATGCTCGCCGAGAGCCACACCGTGACCGACGGCGGGCGGCGCTACACGATCACCCTCCGGAAGAACGTGAAGTTCCACAACGGCAAGGAGATGACGTCCGCCGACGTGGTGCCGTCGCTCCAGCGCTGGGGCAAGATGTCCACCACGGGGAAGGCGCTGTGGAAGGGCGTCGAGGCGGTGGAGGCCAAGGACCCCTACACCGTGGTCATCCACCTCAAGGAGTCGTCGGGCTCCCTCCTCTTCGGCCTCGGCAGCCCCAACAACGGCGCGGCCATCTATCCCAAGGAAGTGATGGCCGCGGCCGGCGAGGGGCAGATCAAGGAGTTCATCGGCACCGGGCCCTATCGCTTCGTCGAGCACAAACCGGACCGGCACATCAAGCTGGCCCGCTTCAAGGAGTACGCGGCGCGGAGCGATGCGCCCGACGGCGGCTACGGCGGCAAGCGCGTGGCCTACTTCGACGAGATCCTCTTCATCCCCGTGCCCGACGAGGCGGTGCGCCTGGCCGGCGTGGAGACGGGCGAGTATCATTACGCGCAGTCCATCAAGTCCGATCAGTTCGACCGGGTGAAGTCGCTGCCCGCGCTCGAGCCGCAGGTGGTGAAGCCGTATGGCTGGATCACCGCCGTCCCCAATCACAAGCAGGGCGTCATGGCCAACAAGAAGGTCCGCCAGGCCTTCCTCGCCGCCCTGGACATGGAGCCCATCATGTCCGCCGCCATCGGCAACAAGGCGTTCTATCGCCTCGACGGCGCGCTCTTCTATCCCGAGCAAGCCGCCTTCCACAGCCACGCGGGCGTGAGCTACAGCCAGAAGAATCCCGCCCGGGCCAAGGCCCTGCTCGCCGAGGCCGGCTACAAGGGCGAGCCGGTGCGCTGGATCACCACCAAGGAGTACGACTGGATGTACAACTCCGCCCTCGTCGCCAAGCAGCAGATGGAGGCGGCGGGCTTCACGGTGGACCTCCAGGTGCTCGACTGGGCCACCCTCGTTCAGCGCCGGAACAAGCCGGAGCTCTATGACATCTTCTCCACCGGCTTCACGCTGGGCGCCGATCCCGCGCTCGCCACGTCCCTCCAGTGCAACTGGCCCGGCTGGTGGTGCAACGAGGAGAAGGAGCGCCTGATCGCCGAGATGCTGCGGGAGACCGACCCGAAGAAGCGCAAGGCGCAGATCGAGCGCATCCAGGCGATCTTCTACGACGACGTGGGGCGCGTGAAGCTCGGCGACTACTTCACGTTCCAGGTCACGCGCAAGGAGCTGCGCGGCTTCAAGCCTTTGCCGTTCCTCTACTTCTGGAACGCCTGGCTCGCCAAATAGCCACGCCCGACCGTCCGCCGCAGCTGATTGGCGAGCCGCAGCCGAAGGCGAGGCGAGCGGATACAAGGGTATTTCCCGTGCGCAGCACGGGGGGCGAGCCGCAGCCGAAGGCGAGGCGAGCGGATACATGATGGGGTCCGAGCCTAGCGAGGGCGGTCCGAGGACGCGGGTCCCGTGATCGTCTACGTGATCCGGCGCCTCGTCGCCGTCATTCCGGTCATGCTGGTGGTGGCGACGGTGTCCTTCGTGCTCATCCGGCTTGCCCCCGGCGACCCCGCCAGTGTCATCGCGGGGCCCTACGCGAGCGCGGACGACATCGCGCGGCTCCAGACCTCGCTGGGCCTGGACCAGCCCCTGCCCGTCCAGCTCGTGAAGTGGTGGGGCCGGCTCGCGCAGGGCGATCTGGGCGATTCCATCTTTCTCCGCCGCCCCGTGCTCGAGGCGATCCGCGAGCGCCTCGAGCCCACGCTGCTCCTGACCGCCTGGGCCATGGCGGTGGCGGTGCTCGTGGGGATCCCCGTGGGCGTGATCTCCGCGCATCACCACAACAGCGTGCTCGACCAGTCCTTCATGGCCCTGGCCCTCATCGGCCTCTCGGTGCCGAACTTCCTGCTGGGCCTCCTCATGATCCTCTGCTTCGGCGTGTGGCTGGGCTGGCTGCCCGTGGCCGGCTACGCGGCGCTGGAGGCCGGGCTCTGGCCCAATCTCCGCTCGCTCATCATGCCCGCGCTGGCGCTGGGGCTCGTGCAGTCGGCTCTCATCGCCCGCATCACGCGCTCGAGCATGCTCGATGTGCTCCGGGAACAGTACATCCTCTCCGGGCGTTCAAAGGGCCTGTCCGAAGGAACCGTCATCTACAAGCACGCGCTCAAGAACGCCATCATCCCCACGCTTACCGTCATCGGCATCACCTTCGCGCTGCTCGTCGGCGGGGCCGTCGTGATCGAGACCGTATTCAACATTCCGGGGCTCGGGCGGCTCATCATCTCCGCGGTGCTCCGCCGTGACTATCCGGTGGTCCAGGGCGTGGTTCTGCTCATCGCGATCACGTACACCGCGATCAATCTCTTGGTCGATCTGGCCTACCTCACCATCGATCCCCGGATCCGCTTCCGATGATGCGCAGCCTCCTTAAGCGGAACCTCGCCCTTCGCGCCTTCCTGCGGCGCCGCAGCGCGGTGATCGGCGCCGGGCTCGTGATCGCGAACGTGCTGATCGCGCTGGGCGCGACGCCCATCGCCGGCGTCGATCCCCAGGCGCTGGACGTGAAGGCGCGCCTGTCCCGTCCCACCACCCAGCACTGGTTCGGGACCGATCATGTCGGACGGGACGCCTGGAGCCGGGTGATCCACGGCGCGCGGCTGTCCATGATCGTGGGCGCGTCGGTGGTGGGGCTCTCGTTCGTGGCCGGCGTGGCCTTCGGCGTGGTCGGCGGCTATTTCCGCCGGCTCGACAACGTGCTCATGCGCGTGATGGATGGCCTGATGGCCTTCCCCGGCATCATCCTCGCCATCGCCATGATGGCATCGCTCGGCCCCAGCGTGCTCAACGTCATCGTGGCGCTCGGAGTCGTCTACGTGCCGCGCGTGGCGCGCATCGTGCGCGGCTCGGTGCTGGTGATCCGCGAGACCCCGTACGTGGAGGCGGCGCGCGCGCTGGGGATCGGCGACACTCGCATCATCGCCCGCCACGTGCTCCCCAATTGCATGTCGCCCGTGATCGTGCAGGGCACGTTCATCTTCGCCGCCGCGGTGCTGGGTGAGGCCGCGCTCTCGTTCCTTGGCGTCGGCGTGCCGCCGCAGATCCCATCGTGGGGCAACGTGCTCGCCGAGGGCCGCTCCTATCTCCAGCAGGCGCCCTGGCTGACCCTCTTCCCGGGCGCGGCGATCATGGCGAGCATTCTCGGGCTCAACCTCTTCGGGGACGGGCTGCGCGATCTCCTCGACCCCAAGCTGCGCGGGGTGCAGGGCGCGGGCCGGGAGAGTTGAGCGGGCCTCAGGCGGGACGATCGCGGCGGGCGCGCCACTCCGCGACGATGGAGTCCACGTCGAGCGGGGCGAGCCGGGTCGCGGGGCCCTCGGCGATGCGCGCGTTGACCCGCGCGATCTCGGCGTTCAGCCCGGCCACCCGCACGC
>DATEOQ010000010.1:0-2080 GCA_035273905.1 Candidatus Eiseniibacteriota bacterium
CCGAACGCCACGAGACCGAACGCGAACACGGCCGGCGCGATCATGATCGAGGCGAGGCCCATCAGGCTCACACCGTACGCCGCCGACATGAGGGCCAGAATCGAGAGCCCGAGCCAGTAGGCGCTGAAGTTGCCCGCCACCAGGCCGGAGAGGATGTTGAGCGAGGCGCCTCCCTCCCGGGACGAGGTCACGACCTCGGTCACGTGCTTCGAGTGCATGGAGGTGAAGATCTTGACCAGCTCGGGGATGATGGCGCCCGCGAGCGTGCCGCACGTGATCACGGTCGAGAGCTTCCACCAGAGGGAGCCGTCGCCGAGGCCGTGGATGAGCAGGTAGGACACCACGTAGGTGAGCGCGATGGAGACGAACGAGGTGAGCCAGACGAGGCGGGTGAGCGGGTGCTCGAAGTCCATCTTGTCCGCGTTCCCGTACTCGGCCTTGCTCCACGCTTCGTTGATCTGATACGAGAGGCCGCTCGCCACGATCATCATGACGCGCATGACGAAGATCCAGACCAGGAGCTGCACCTGGGTCATGGCATCGCCGACCGCGAGGAGGATGAACGTGATGAGGGCGACGCCCGTCACGCCATAGGTCTCGAAGCCGTCCGCGGAGGGGCCGACCGAGTCGCCCGCGTTGTCGCCCGTGCAGTCGGCGATCACACCCGGATTCCGCGCATCGTCCTCCTTGATCTTGAAGACGATCTTCATGAGATCCGAGCCGATGTCGGCGATCTTCGTGAAGATGCCTCCCGCGATACGGAGCGCCGCGGCGCCGAGCGACTCACCGATCGCGAACCCGATGAAGCAGGCCCCCGCCATGTCCCCCGGGATGAAGAGGAGGATGATGAGCATGATGAGGAGCTCGACCGAGATGAGCGCCATGCCGATGCTCATGCCGGCGCGGAGCGGGATCGCGTAGCAGCCGTACGGCTTTCCGGTGAGCGAAGCGAACGCCGTGCGGGAGTTGGCCAGCGTGTTGATGCGAATGCCGAACCACGCGACCGAGTAGCTCCCCGCCATGCCGACGAGGCTGAAGAACAAGATGACCGCGACCTTGAAGGGCGGGAACCCGCGAACGACGTTCCCCGCGGCATCGACGCCCGTCACCGCGAGCCATCCGAAGTAGACGAGGACGATCGCGCTGATGAAGACCCATAGGATGATGAGGAACTTGCCCTGCTGGAGGAGGTAGGTCTTGCAGGTCTCGTAGATCAGGTCCGAGATCTCACGCATCGACTGATGGACCGGCATCTTCCGGACCTGCGAGTACGTGAGGAGCCCGAAGAGGAGCCCGAACGCGCAGACGATGAGACCGAACAGGAGCAGCGTGTGCCCGTTCAGACCTCCGATGAACGTCACGGAAGAGAGGTCGGGCAGGACCAGGTTGGCCTCCCCGCCGTGATGACCGCCTTCCTGTGCCCAGGCCGTGGCCATGGGCGCGAACGGGGCCGCGAGCGCCACCGCCGCCAGGATGAGAGCCGCGAGCATCGCCCGTCCTCTGGACCGATTTCCCAGCATCATGTCTCCTCGATTCGAGTGTGCCAGGGGGTTGGCCGCCTGTGGGGGTCACAGACGCTTCATCGCCCAATTCAAGTGGGTGCCGTGCAAGAACCCAGGTTTATAGCAGTTCCGGGGATGGCTGTCGAGGGGGTTGGGCTTGGTCAAGCTACCGCTGAGGGGCGGGTGCTTCCGCCAGATGCCGCGTGTCGTTCCAGAGTCGGATCGCCGGCTCGGAGCGATCGTGCTCGTAACCCAGGCAGCCAAGACCGGCGGGCGAGGCGACGAAGTATTGCCCGGCGGACGCGTCGAGCCCGAGCCATCGGGCGGTGAGGACGCGGAGGAAATGCGCGCTCGATACGAGGAGAACGTCGCCCTCGATGGCGCGGACCTTGGTCACGACGCGATCGGCGCGCGCGCCGATCTCCCGTGGGGTCTCTCCGTGGGGACATCCGTCATGGAACAGGTTCCAACTAGGCCGTTCGGTCCGGACCTCGGCGGTACGTAGGCCTTCATAATCGCCGTAGTCCCATTCCGCGAGATCCGGGTCGACCACGGCTCGATTGCCCAATCCCGCGAGG
>DATEOQ010000011.1:0-3868 GCA_035273905.1 Candidatus Eiseniibacteriota bacterium
CGCCTCCTGCGTGCGCTGCGCGAGTGACGCATCACGCGATGCGGCGACGATCAACGTGGGAATCCTGCGCGCGACTTCTTCGGCGTGGCTCGGTCCCGCGAGGACCACGATGCGGTCGCGCAGCGGCGCGGGGAGAAGCTCAGCGAGGATCTCGCTCGGGCGCTTCAGCGTCCGCGTCTCGATGCCCTTGGTGGCCACGGTCACCCACTCGACGCTGGCGAGCGACCCCGGCGCCTCTTCAACGAGGCGCGCGGCTGTCGAGCGCAGCGCGTGCGACGGCGGCACGAAGAGGAGGCTCTCCGCACCGGCCGCGGCTTCGCTCAACGACGACGTGATCCTCACCGTCTCCGGGATCGAAACCTCGGGCAGGAATCGCTCGTTCACCCGCGAGCGCTCCATGTGCTCCGCGAGATCTGCTTCGTACACCCAGAGCGTCACCTGGTGGCCCCGGCTCTCGAGAACGATCGAGAGCGCTGTGCCCCATCCGCCGCCGCCGATGACCCCGATCTTCATGAGCGTCCCTCTCGGGGAGCACCGATGATCGGAGGCTCGGTTCCGGCGAGGAGCCGGCGGATGTTCGCGGTATGGCGCAGGATCACGAGGAGCGCGACGGCCCCCGTGACGGCAGTCACCACGACGCGCGGCACGTCCTTGGCGAGCACGTAGACGAGGAACGGATAGGCGAACGCCGCGCCGATCGAGCCGACGGAGACGCGCTTCGATAGCAACAACAAAACCACCCACAGGAGGAACGCGAGCGCGGTCGGGACCGGGATGATGCCGAGGAACACGCCGAGGCTCGTCGCGACGCCGCGTCCCCCCTTGAAGCGAAGCCACGGCGAGAAGACGTGGCCGAGAATCGCGGCGACACCCGCCGCGAGCATGGCCGTGAGCACCGTATCGTGCGCCGCGCCCCACGACGGCCCGAAGTGGCGCACGAGGAGGACCGCGACCAGTCCCTTCACCACGTCGAGCGCGAAGACGAGCCCGCCCCACTTCGGGCCGAGCACGCGAAACGCGTTCGTCGCGCCGATGTTCTTGCTCCCCTCAGTGCGAAGATCGACACCGCGGGCGCGGCCGATCAGGAGCCCCGTGGGGATGCTTCCGAGGAGGAAGCCGATCACGATGGACGGAACGAGGAGCGGGATGGCGTGCCTCCGAAGGTCGGGCGCCGAACCTCCGCTAGTGGCTCGCCTTCCACTCGAGCACGATAGGCGTGCCCTGGAACCCGAACCGCTCGCGTAGGCCTCGTTCGAGGTAACTTACATAATTTTGGGCGCGATATCGAGGATTGTTCACGAAAAGCGAGAATGTCGGCGGGCGGGTCCCGGTCTGGGCCGCGTAGTAGAACTTGAGGTGCCGTCCCCCCTTGGTGGCCGGCGGCTGGACCCGTCCCAGGATGCCCTGGATCGCCTTGTTCAGCTCCGAGGTCGTGATGGAACGCGAGTATTCGGCGTGCACCGTGGCCGAGGCGGGCAGGATCTTCTTCATGCCGGTTCCCTTGTGGGCGGAGACGTAGAGCCGGGGCACGAAATCGAGGAACGGATACTGCTTGATGAATTCCTCCTCGATCAGCTCGCGCGCCTGGACCGGGTCCTCGACCAGATCCCACTTGTTGAAGACCGCGATGAGCCCCTTCCGCTGCTCCTCCGCGAGCGCCGCGAGCTTGGCATCCTGCTTCGCCGGCTCGCGCGACACATCGATGATGAGGAGCATGATGTCGGCGCGGGAAAGAGCACGGAGCGCTCGGGTTACGCTGTAGAACTCGACCGGGTCCGTGACCTTCCGCTCGCGCCTCAAACCGGCCGTGTCGATGATGACGTAGCGCTTCCCGTCCTTGGTGAAGGCCGTGTCGACCGCATCGCGCGTGGTGCCGGCGACGGAGTCCACGACCATCCGCTCCGAACCGAGGAGCCGGTTCACGATCGAGGACTTCCCCACGTTCGGCCGGCCCACCACCGCGATCCGGATGGCGCTCTCGTCCACGGGCTCCGCTTCCACGACGGGCAGCCGATGGACGATCTCTTCGAGGAGCTCGCCGGCGTTCCGCCCGTGGAGCGCGGAGACCGGAATCGGCGTGCCCACGCCGAGCGCATAGAAGTCTGCGGCATCGTCCTCGCGCGCGGCGGAGTCCGCCTTGTTCACGATGAGGAGCATCGGGCCGCCGCGCTTCCGGACCCGCTCCGCGACCTCGCGGTCGAGCGCGGTAATCCCCTGCGCGGCGTCGACGACGAGGAGCGAGACGTCGGCTTCCTCGAGCGCGTACGCGGTTTGCTGGATGATCTGCCGCTGGATGGGGTGTGCGCTGCCGGGATCGATACCGCCCGTGTCGACGAGGAGGAACTTGCGTCCGCTCCACTCCGCCTCGGCGTAGTGCCGGTCCCGCGTGAGTCCGGGCAGCTCGTCGACGATGGCGCGTCGCTGCCCCAGGAGGCGGTTGAAGAGGGTGGACTTACCCACGTTGGGACGGCCCACGATGGCGACGATCGGAAGCGTTTCGCTCACGCAGCCATCTTCGTGTCGAATCCGATCTGGACCGGGACGCCGAGCCGCGACTCGAGGTCGCTGCGCGTGCGATCGTCCAGGAAGATCTCGCCTTCCTTGAGGCAGTTCGGCGGAAGGAGCACGCGGTCGGCGGGGCCGTGGGCGATGAGCGCGCGCTCGATGTCCGCGCCGACCAGGAGTCCGCTCACCGTCACGGTGTCGCCGAAGTAGTCGTTCACGACCGTGCAGACGGACGCGTCGACGCCCGCGGGCGGACGCTCGATCAAGAGCTTCTCGATCGTGGGACCCGCGCTCGTTCCGGTCACGACGACCACGCGCTCGCGCGCACCGTTCCTCGGCTGGATGTCGTCCTCCCCCTTCGTCCAGCGGTCCATCGTGGAGCGGAGCATCCCGATCCCGTTCTCCATCTGCGGGAAGCCCTCGTAGGCGCGCGCGGGTGGAACTGCCTCCCCGGCCAGCACGTACATCTCGTCGGCCGCGAACACGATCCTGGTTCCGAAACGCTTCTTGAACGCGGTCGCGTGCCGCGCCGTCTCCTCGAGCGCGAGGCGCGCGTCCTCGGCGGTGAACGTGCGGAGCTGCGGCAGGCGCTCGCGGTGCTTGGTGAGCCCCACGGGCACGACGGCGATCGTCTTCACGGCGGGATGCAGCTCGCCCAGCTCCCGGAGGGAACGCTCGAGGATGGCGCCGTCGTTGATGCCCGGGCAGATCACGAGCTGCGTGTGCATCTCGATTCCCGCGGCCGCGAGCTTGTCGATCTGCTCCATGATCCGCCCCGACTTGGGATTCTTCATGAGCCGGACGCGCACCTCGGGGTCGGTGGCGTGGACGGAGACGTACATGGGCGAGAGGCGCTCGTCGATGATGCGCTGAAACTCCGCGTCGCCCAGGTTCGTCAGCGTGATGAAGTTGCCGTGGACGAACGAGAAGACGTAGTCGTCGTCCTTGATGAGGAGCTCACGACGCACCCCCTTCGGGTGCTGGTAGACGAAGCAGAAGACGCAGTTGTTGTGGCAGCGCTTGGGCTGCCGCGCCTCGAACTCCGCCCCAAAGGGGACGCCGTACTCCCGGAGGCCGCGCACGGTCCGCTCCGCCCCGTCCTTCCCCCGGATGAGGAGCGTCAGCTCCTCCTCGGAGATCTGGGAACCGAAGTCGATCTCGTCGTGCAGGACGACGCCGTTGATCTCGAGGATCCGCTCGCCCGGCGCGAGGCCGAGGCGTGCGGCGAGACCCACAGGGTCGATGGTGGAAATGGTGAAGGGATCGCTCAGGCCGATCACGGCCGCGGGTCCTCGCTCAGGTGGATGTGGTCAAGGGGCGTACGCCGAACTCGTGCATTATGAAGCACTTCGCTCTCTGTCAT
>DATEOQ010000012.1:0-2571 GCA_035273905.1 Candidatus Eiseniibacteriota bacterium
ACCCGCCCTCCAGAAGTCGTACCGGTAGCCCGCCTCGATCACACCCACCTCGTACGCGGTTCCGTGCCGCGGATCGTCGTGATCGAAGAGCTCGTTCTTCTCGGCGTACTCGCCGCGCGCGAAGAACGTGTTCTTCCCCCGTGACGCCGCCCCCTCGAGCAGGACTCCGTCGAGGATGGGGCCCGGGCGGTTCCGGTTCTGTCCCCACGCGAGCGTCGTCGCCCAGCGTCGCTCTCCCTCACCCCCAGCGACCATGGCGGATGCGGTGGTGCGGTCCACGTTCACCTCGGGTTCCAGCTGCTCCGGGCTGTGCAGCCGGCCATAGCTCGCCTGAAACGCCCAGGCGGGCGTGGGATTGAACGAGAGACGGAACGAGTGCGAGTCGAGCTTGGGCGTCTCGATGTCGTACCGATTCTCGTCCGGTTCCCGACCCCGGAACGCGGATGCCTCGGCCTTGAACCCGCCCAGCACCGCGCCCCCCGTCAGCACGCCGTAGGTGATGTGCGAGGAATCGAGCCAGTGGTGCGTGATCGGCGCGAGCGGAATCTCCGAGCCCGAAAATCGGTGCATGAATGCCGGCGGTCCGAGCGCCGGCTCCCCGACCGGCGCGCCATACACGAACAGCGAGCGATGCCCGCTCGCGACGCTGTAGCTGAGGGCCAGCTCCATGAAGAGATCGTGCGGGTGCTGGCGGTCGATCAAGGGATGCACGCCGTCGGCCGTCTCACCGGTCTGGAGGAGGAGCGGGTACCCCTCCTTCCCTATGGTCGCGGGCTCGAGCGACATCATGGCTCTCGCTCCGAACGTGCCCGGCCCGAGCGGGCGCTGCGCCATGCCCATGACCATGTTCGAGCTGAAGAACTTCTCGTCGCCGCGCGACCCGCCCTGATGGTCGTATCCGATGTCCGCCATGCCGTGGAGCATCAGCATCCAGTCCCCGTGCATGGCATGGATTCCGGCGTGCTCCGCGTTCTCGGGCTGCCACGCGGTGCCGGAGGCCTCGCGGTTCATGAGGTAGGGACCGTAGAGCCCGGCCATCAGGTGATGGTGGTGCATGGATCCCATGTCCATGGATGCCATGTCGTGGCCCATGGCCATCGAGTCGGCCATCGCCATGGAGTCCGTCATCGCGGCGTGGTGCATGTGCTCCTGGGCGCGCGCAACAGTGGCCGACCCGAGGACGGACGCGAGCGCGAAGACCAAGACTCGCCGGGTCGTCTTGGAGCGCGATGTCTTCTTCACGGCCCTTCGCGCCTTTGGGCCCTCAGCCTTGTGCGGCGCTGTCTTGTTGGTTTTCGTGCGGGCGGCCTTCCGCGACGGCTTCCCTTCGAAGAGCGCCAGGAGCGAGCCCTCGGGCTGCGCGATCTGCTCGAACGTGCACTGACGCGGCGCCTTGTCGGGCCGCCAGCGGACGAATCGCGTTCCGTGGCGGAATCGATGACCGCTCACGTGGTCATACTCCACCTCGGCCACGAGCTTCGGCTGAAGCGGCTGCCATTCGGTCGAGCGCTCCGTGCTCCAGCGGCTCGGGCCACCGGGCGCGTTGCCGGTGAATCCGGGCGCCTTCACGAGCTTTTCCAGCTTGGGAACGAGCGTCTTGCGATCGTCCGCCGAGATTCCCGAGGTGAATCCGACGTGATGCAGAAGTCCCTCCTCGTCATAGAGGCCGAGCAGAAGCGACCCGATCACTTTCGCGGCGGACGCGTAGCGGAATCCGCCCACGACGCAGTCCGCGGTGCGCCGCTGCTTCACCTTCTGCATTCCCGAGCGCTCGCCGGACTGATACGGGAGATCGCGGCGCTTGGCCATCACACCGTCCAGCGCCCCGCGCGTGGTCTGGAACCATTCGATCGCGGTTTGTGGATCATCGGTCACCGGCGAGAGCGCCACCCCCTCCTGACCGAGAAGGAATGCCTTCGCGAACGTCTCGAGCTTCGGCCGGCGCTCGGCCAGGGTCTCCTCGACGAGCGCGGTGCCTTTGTCATCCACGAGGAGATCGAACACGATATATAAGGCCGGAGTCTCGGCCGCAAGCTTCCTCACCCGGCTCTCCGCCGGGTGGATGCGCATCAGGAGGTCGTCGAACGAGAGCGACGTTCCCCGCGGAATCACGAGCTCGCCGTCGAGAACGAAACGCTTCGCGCTCAGCGCGCGCAGATGCTCCACGACTTCCGGAAAGTAGCGTTCGAGAGGCTCCCCGGCCTTGGACTGGAGCGCGATCTCGTCTCCGTCGCGGAACGCCACGCAGCGGAACCCGTCCCACTTGGGCTCGTAGTGCCATTCCGGCCCCACCGGAATGCCCGCGACGGACTTCGCCTCCATCGGCGGGAACGGACGCTTGAGCGGGAGCTTCATTCGAGGTAGCGCTCCAGGGAGACGCGGCCGCGCGCGGCGAGGAGCGGCTTCCAGAGGTCCCCGAGCTTGGCGACGCGCTCCGGGACCGTGTCGATGCGGAAGTCGTCCAGGCGGACCCCGCCTTCCAGCTCCTTCCACGTGACCGGTGTCGACACGGTCGCGCGATCTTTGGGCCGGACCGAGTAGACGGAGGCGAGGGTGCGCCCCCAAGCGTTC
>DATEOQ010000013.1:0-3540 GCA_035273905.1 Candidatus Eiseniibacteriota bacterium
CCGGAGGACGGTTGACCGCGACCGCGCACGAACGCTTCAAAGCATTCATCGAGGCGCATGGCGAGTTCCTGATCCTCTCCCACGTCGACCCCGACGCCGACGCGATCGGATCGTGTCTCGCGCTCGCGCGGGTGATCCGGGGCCTCGGGAAGTCGCCGACCGTGGTGAACGACTCGCCGCTCCCGGAGAGCCTCGCGTTCCTTCCCGATTCGAACACCGTTCTCCGTCCGGCCGACGTCGCCGGACGCAGGTTCGACGCCGTGTTCGTTCTCGACTGCTCGAGCCTCGACCGTGTGGGCGCCGAAGCCGCGCGCCTGGTCGCTCCTGGTGTTCCGGTGGCGAACGTCGACCACCACGCCGCCAACGACGGCTTCGGGGATCCGCGCCTCGTCAACGTGGAGGCGAGCGCGACGGCCGAGCTGATCCACGAGATCCTCGAGTCGTGCGGCCTCCCGATCGACGCCGACACCGCGGAGTGCCTCTACGCCGGCGTCGCGTCGGACACCGGAGCGTTCCGCCATCCGAACACGACGCCGCGCGCCCTGCATCTCGCGGCGCGCCTGGTGGAGCGCGGCGCGCGACCGGCCCTGACCGCGGAAGCTCTCTACGGCCGGAAATCGGAAGCGAGCCTCAAGATCCTCGGCATGGCGCTCACGTCGCTCGAATCGCGATCGGGGGGCCAGGTCGCGGTGATCACGCTGAGCCGTGACATGTTCGAACGGGCGCGGGCCAAATCGGAAGACGCGGACGGCATCGTCCAGTTCGCGAAGGCGCTCGCCGGCACTCGCGTGGGCCTCCTCGTGCAGGAGGTCGCACCCGGTGACATCCGGCTCAGCTTCCGCTCCGACGGCAGCGTGGACGTGAACGCGGTGGCGGCGCGCTTTGGCGGCGGAGGGCACAAGCAGGCGGCGGGCGCGCGCGTGAAGGGCGACCTCCGCGCCATCCACGATCAGGCGCTCCAGGTGCTCGACAAGGCGGTGAATGGCGGACTCCCTCCA
Source organism: Candidatus Eiseniibacteriota bacterium (assembly GCA_035273905.1). Classification (GTDB taxonomy): domain Bacteria; phylum Eisenbacteria; class RBG-16-71-46; order SZUA-252; family SZUA-252; genus WS-9. The sequence continues at coordinate 999 of DATEOQ010000013.1, forward strand.
TCTGCTGGATAAGCCGGAAGGCTGGACCTCGCACGACGTGGTCGCGCGGATGCGCACCGTGCTCGGCGAGCGCCGGGTGGGGCACGCGGGCACGCTCGATCCCTTCGCGAGCGGACTCCTCCTCGTCGCCGAGGGGCGGGCGACCGGCATCCTGGGATGTCTCGGCCTCCTTCCCAAGCGCTACCACGCGCGGGCCCTCCTGGGCGTGACCACCGACACACAGGACCGGACCGGCACGATCGTGGGGCGCTCGAGCGAGATTCCGAATCGGGAGCAGGTCGCCTTAGCGCTCGATTCGTTCCGCGGCCCGCTGCGGCAGCGACCGCCCCTCTACTCCGCGGTCAAGGTGCGCGGCGAGCGCCTGTACGAGGCGGCGCGGCGCGGCGTGGAGGTGGAGCGCGAGCACCGTCCGATCCAGGTCTACACGCTCGAGCTCCTCCATGCGGATCCGCCCGAGGTCGTGCTCGACGTGACCGTGAGCCGCGGCACCTACGTGCGCACGCTGGCGCACGATCTCGGCGAGACGCTCGGCTGCGGCGCGCATCTCACGGAGCTTCGCCGCACGGCGAGCGGCCCTTTCACCGTGGACCAGGCGCTCTCGTGCCATCGCGATTCCAAGCACGGACTCGACGCGTTCCGTGAACGGTCGCTCGCGCCGGAGGAGGCGCTCGCTTTCCTCCCGCGCGTGCGACTGACGGCGGACGAGGCGGCGCGGTTTCGCCATGGCCAGGCGCCTGCGTTCGATCCCGCGCGCGTCGAGCCCTCCGGCTCCAGGTGGCCGCTACCACCGGGCGCGACGGGGTGGCCGCTCTCGTTCCTCGGTCCCGACGGCGCGCTTCTCGGAATCGCGCACGCGGCGGAGGAACAGACGCCGGGGCTGACCACCCGGCTCCTCCGGGTGCTCGCGGACGGGTGAGCGCCGCCGCGCGTCCGATCGCGCTCACGATCGGGGTCTTCGACGGGCTCCACCGAGGCCATCAGGAGATCGTGGCCGCCACCCTCGCCGAGGCGCGATCGCGCAGCGGCGCTGCGTGGGTCGCCACCTTCGACCCGCATCCCGACTCCGTGGTGCGCGGCACGACGGACCGGCCGTGGATCACGCCTCCGGGCGAGCGGGCCTCGCTGCTCCACGCGATGGGCGTGGACCGGGTCGAGACGGTGCGGTTCGATGACGACGTCCGCGGCCTCACCCCGGAGGGATTCCTCGATCGGGTGCTCGGCCCCGGCGCGCCGCTTAAGGCTCTCGTCGCGGGTCCCGACTTCCACATGGGGAAGGGACGGATCGGCGACCGGGCCTATCTGGAGGAGCTGGGGCTGAAGCGGGGGTTCGCCTATCGTGAGGTCGCCTTCCTGAAATCCGGCGGGGGGAAGCTCTCGAGCACCCGCCTCCGCGAGGAGATCGCGGCCGGCGCCGTGGATCACGCGGCCGACATCATGGGCCGGCCCTACGCGCTCGAGGGGACCGTGGGCTCCGGCGCGGGGCGGGGGACCACGCTCGGGTTCCCGACCGCGAACCTCGAGGTACGGCCGGAGAAGCTCCTCCCGGCTCCGGGGATCTACCTGTCCCAGAACCAGTTCGACGGCCGCACCTGGCCGGGCATCACGTACGTGGGGAGCGCCGGGACCTTTGGTCCCGGGCCGGTCCGCGTCGAGGTGTTTCTGATCGATTACCAAGGCGTTTTGAGGGGTCGATGGCTCAAAACGCTGCTGATTTCTCAGCTCCGCGCCGATAAAGTGTTCCGATCGGCTGATGAGCTGATCCGGGCGATGGATGACGATCTCGCCCGCGCACGCGCCTTCTGGGCCGGCGCCCGACAGGCAGACCCGGCTCGGTAGGAATGCCCTTGAAACCCAATCCCCCTGTGCTAGAGTGCTCGCTCGTACACAGAGAGGGAAAGTCAAGGAGGTGGCACCGGTGACGCTGACGCCTGAGAGGAAGCGCGAAGTAATCGGCCTGTTCAAGACCCACGAGACGGACTCCGGGTCGGCCGAGGTTCAAATCGCCCTCCTCACCGAACGAATCAAGTACCTGACGGAGCATTTCAAGGTCCACAAGCGCGACCATCACAGTCGCCGAGGACTGCTCCGGATGGTCGGTCAGCGACGTAGGCTGCTCGATTACCTGAAAGTGACGAAGATCGAGCGCTACCGGTTGGTGGTCAAGGAGCTTGGCCTCCGCAAGTAGCTCCTCCCGCGCGAGCGGGACCTCGCCGTAGTTCCTCCCTAAGACACTCCCGCGGCGCCCCGCCTGGCCCATGGCTCGCCAGGGGCGCCCGCTGCCGTTCGAGAGTCATGGAGTTTCAGAGAGGAGAAACGAATGCCCGAATCAGTGAGCGTCGAGCTCGGCGGCCGCACCCTGTCCATCGAGGTCGGGAAGGTCGCCAAGCAGGCCTCCGGGGCCACATGGGTCCAGTACGGCGAGACCGTCGTGCTGAACGCGGCGGTCGCGAGCAAGGACCCCATCGACAAGGACTTCTTCCCGCTGTCCGTCGAATACCGTGAGAAGACCTATGCCGCCGGCAAGATCCCGGGCGGCTTCTTC
>DATEOQ010000014.1:0-2500 GCA_035273905.1 Candidatus Eiseniibacteriota bacterium
CTTCTCGCGAAGCGCGGCGACGCCGTGCGGGAGGGCGAGGCGATGGCCATCGTCGAGGCCCATCGCTCCGCCCCCGAGTGGGCCGATTCGGCGCAGCGTGCGTTCACGATCGGCGACGTCGCTCCTGCGAGCGAGCCCGTGATCCTGGAGGAGGTGCGGTGAGGAAGCGGACCGGGCCGGGCAGCGCGCGTTCGGCTCGCGGCGGCGCGGCGATCCGCATCGCCCCGGCGACGGCGGATCGCTGGGACGACCTGGAGCAGCTCTTCGGTCCCCGTGGCGCGTGCGCGGGGTGCTGGTGCATGTGGTGGCGGCTCCGCCGCGCGGAATGGGGAAAGGGCAAGGGCGACGGCAATCGTCGCGCGCTCCGTGCGCTCGTCAAGAGCGGCGAGCCGACCGGACTCGTGGCGTACTCGGGCCGGGATCCCATCGGCTGGATCGCCGTGGCGCCGCGCGGAGCGTATCCGGGGCTCGAGCGCTCGCGCACGCTGAAGCACGTGGACGAGCGCCCGGTGTGGTCGGTGACCTGCTTCTTCACCGCGCGCGAGCACCGGCGCCGCGGAGTCACCGTGAAGCTGCTCGAGGCCGCGGCCCGATACGCGCGCGCGAACGGCGCCGACTGCCTTGAGGGCTATCCGGTCGAGCCGCGGAAGGACACGGTGCCCGACGTGTTCGTCTTCACGGGTCTGGCGGGGGCGTTCCGGAAAGCGGGATTCGTGGAGGTCGCGCGGCGGTCCGAGACGCGGCCGATCATGCGCCGCGAGCTTGGCCCCGAGAAGCGCACGACGCGCGGCCGAACGACCGCTAGAGCCTGAGGCGCTCCTCGGGCGGAGCTTCGCTGTCGGTCTTCTGCAGGTCGAGATTCTCGGGGTTCGGCGCCTGGCCGGTGTGCACGTCACAGTAGCTCGTCGGCTGCAGCCCCTCGTGGAAGAGCTCGTACTCCGTCTCCGGGCATGACGGATTCGCGAGCAGCCCCGTCTGGGTGCAGATGAGCACGCTCACGACGCCACTCGGCACCGGGAATTCCTGGGGCGCCTTCCCCTTCGTCGCGGCGCCGATAACGTCGACCCAGATCGGGAGCGCGGCCGCGGCGCCGGTCATGCCGGGGCCGATCTTCTGCTTCTGGTCGAAGCCCACCCACACGCCCGTGACGAGGCTCGGCGTGAAGCCCACGAACCAGGCGTCGGAGTAATCGTCGGTCGTGCCCGTCTTGCCCGCCGCCGGCACGTTGAGGCCCAGCGTGTGCGCCATCGCCGCCGTCCCATTCTCGATGACGCTCGAGAGCATGCTCGTCATCGTGAGCGCGGTCTCGGGGCTCAGGACCTCTTCCGCGGTGAGGCGGGTCTGCTCGAGGATCTTGCCGTTCTTGTCCTCGATCTTGAGCACGTAGCTCGGCGGGACGCGGATGCCCTGGTTCGCGAAGACGCCGTACGCCGACGTCAGCTCGAGCAGGTTCACCTCCGACGTGCCGAGCGCCAGCGAGAGGTCGTTCCCGAGGCGGCTCCGCACGCCCATCCGACGCGCGTAGGAGGTCACGACTCCGGTCCCGAGCTTCTGGAGGAGCTTGGCTGCCGGCACGTTCACCGAGTGCGCGAGCGCGGAGCGGAGCGTGACCGGTCCGCGGAACTTGTGGTCGTAGTTCTGCGGAGACCAGTCCTGCCCGTTGCCCGCCTTGAACGAGACCGGGGTGTCGAGGATCACATCCGTCGGCGAGAACCCGTTGTCGATCGCGGCGGCGTAGATGAACGGCTTGAACGCGGAGCCCGGCTGGCGGCTCGCCTGCACGGCGCGGTTGAAGTTCGACTCGTTGAAGTCGCGGCCGCCGACGAGCGCGCGGATCTGCCCGTTCGTGGGGTCGATGGACACGATGGCGCCCTGGAGATAGTCGGTCTTGCCCTTGCGCTGATCCTCGGGCGTCTTCACCTTGGCGGCCGCCGCGGCGAGCGCCGCACGAGTGCGCTTGTACTGGTTCCGAGCCTCGAGCGCGGTCAGGCGCTTCTCGAGCGCCTCCTCGGCCGCCATCTGGAGGTCGATGTCGAGCGTCGTGTAGATCTTGAGCCCGCCTTCGTAGAGCTGGTTCGATCCGTAGCGCTGCTCCACGTACTGCCGGACCATCTCCATGAAGTAGGGGGCCGCCTTCGTGTCGATGCGCGTCTTCGTGACGCCGAGCGGGGCCTCGCTCGCCGCCTCGTACTGCGAGCGGGTGAGCCGCTTGTTGTCGAGCATCGCGGCGAGGACGAGATTCCGCCGCCTTAGCGCGCGGTCCGGCTCGCGGCGCGGCGAATAATCGCGCGGATTCCGCGGGAGTCCCGCGAGAAGGGCGCACTCGGGCAGCGTGAGCTGCTGCACCTGCTTCCCGAAGAAGACCTTCGCCGCCGCGTCCAGACCGTAGGCCCCTTCACCGAAGTAGATCTGGTTGAAGTACATCTCGAGGATCTCGTCCTTCGTGTACGTCTGCTCGATCCGGATGGCGAGGATGGCTTCCTTGATCTTTCGCGTGACC
>DATEOQ010000015.1:0-9577 GCA_035273905.1 Candidatus Eiseniibacteriota bacterium
CGAGCGCGTCCCGCCCGCCGCGGCCAGGGCAGCCGCCAGCTCGTCGAGGATGTGGGCCTTCTTCTTGAATCGAAGCTCGGAAATAAAATGAGTAGGCCTGAGAAGTGATTCGAGCGACGACGTGGCGGACAAGCTGGGGAACGTCATGTACCTCCGGGTCCGTGTTTGTGTGGCGCTGACCCTCGGCCCCCACCTTACAAGACGCAATTCGCTGGTGGCAAGTGCCTTATTGCGCATGACTCCCGACCGAGCCGCCCAAACGAGGGTCTAGACCTTCTGAAGCGGTCGCCCTACTCCTGTGTGCCATAGCGGCTTAGAGGTACATGCAAATAGCCCCTGAGGGGGCTTCTTTCAGGCACGCGTATTGCGAACGTTTCCGCCCGCACGATCGACCCTTCCCCTGGAGCCGAGCATGATCTCTCCGAAGCAGCGCCGTCAAAAGCAGCTGGCCGTCGTGATCGCCATCGGTCGGGAGCACTTCCTGACCGGCGTCCGAATGATGTACGCCTGCCGGTATGGGGATGCTCTGGTCCATTTCCAGGAAGCGGTCATGCTGGAGCCGAACTCGAAGGGGTACCTGAGCTATCTGGGCGTCGCGATCGCGCATGCGGAGCGGAAGTACTCGGACGCCGAGCAGCTCTGCCGGCGCGCCATCGAGGCCGAGTACCACCGCCCCGAGCACTACTACAACCTGGGCGAAGTCCACTTCCTGGCGGGACGGAAGTCGGACGCGATCAAGAGCTTCAACCAGGCGCTCTCGTGGAATCCGAATTTCGAGGCCGCGCAGGACGCGCTTCGGAAGCTCGGAATCCGGAAGCCGCCGGTGCTTCCGATGCTGTCGCGAAGCCACCCCGTGAACGTGATCCTCGGCAAGGCGCTGCGAAAGAAAGCCCGCCGGTCCCCTGCCCGCCTGACCTCGTAGCCGCGCGTCAGTAGTTCGTCTTCCAGTCGATCAAACCGCGCGAGCGCGCCACGTGCTCGCAGAAGCGGAACCACAGCCACGCGAAGATCGCGATCCCCACCGTCGAGATCACCAGCACGAGCCAGAGCTTCGCATCACTCACGCCGTGGAGCGCCTTCGAGAACGATTTACCCAGGATCAGCCGGCGGAGGAGCTCGAGCCAGTAGGTGAACGGTAGCCAGAGCGAGATCCGCTGGGCGAAGCCGGGCAAGACCTCGATCGGGAACACGGCGCCGCTCAGCAGATAGAAGACGCCGCTCAATCCTTCGTTCAGGTTGATGCTGTGCCTCGCGACCACGAGCGAGACCCCGGCCAGGACGATCCCGAGCCACGCGACCGCGACGAGGCCGAGCAGGACCGCAAGGACCACGAGTCCCCAGGGCGTGTGCGCCGTCCCGATCGGCAGGTGGAGCACGAAGCGGCCGAACAGGAGCGCGAAGATCACCCCCAGTGTCGCCGTCGCCATCTTCGCCATGCCCCGTCCGAAGAGATAGGACCGGAGCGGCATGGGCGCGAGGTAGACGTACTTCAGCGTCTCGTAGTCCTCGCGATCGCGAAACACGGTCCAGGAGATGCCGATCAGGACCTCCGTGACGTAGAGGAAGAACGTGTTCCCCAGAAAGAGAAAGAGGAACGCATCACCCGTCGCGCTCGCGGGCGACACGATCTTCACCATGAAATAGAGGATGAGGCTCGTCGCGAGCGGCTTCGCGATGGAGAAGGTGAGGAAGGTGAGCGGATCGGCCCAGTTCGCGTCGATCTGCCAGCCCAGCCACGCGGACGCGGCGACGACGTCGGCCTGGCGCCTCAGCGAGCGCGGGCGATCTCCTCCCGCCGCGCTCATCCGCCCCTCAGCGTGAGCCGCCCTTCCCGCTTCCCGAGATTCTCCATGAGCGCGAGCGACCGGTGCGCCAGGAAGAGGAAGAAGGCGAGGAGCAGGATCTGGAGCGGCGGAATCCAGACGAGCGGGATGAGCCCGTGGGCCGCCTTCCCGTAGAGGATCTGCCGGATGCCGTCCAGCCCGAGCGTGATCGGGAGGAGCGACGCGAGGCCGGCCGTCACCGCGCCGAGCGCCCGCACCGGGAAGTAGAAGCCGGAGAGGAGATGGATCGGCTCCTGGAAGAGCGTGGCCGTGTGCCACACCTCGCGTCCCCAGAGGAGGAAGAGGCTGCTCAGGATCATCCCGAGGCTATAGACCGCGCCCAGGGTCAGGAGGAACATCAAGAACGCGGGAAACGCGCGATCGAGCGGGAGCGGCACGTGGTAGACGAGGATGCCCCCCGCGAGGATCACGATCGCGCGGCTCGTGGTCATGATCATGCCGCCGAGCGCCATGCCGAAGAGGATGGACATGCGGGACACGGGGGCCATGAGGTAGAGCTGGAGCTGCCCCTGCTCCTTCTCCCAGAAGAACTGGCTCGCCATGCTCCAGAGCACGTTGTTCCAGTACGCGATCATCGCGCCGCCCAGGACGACGAAGGCTTCGTAGATCTTGGGCGCGTGGAGTCCGCGATAGACGAGGATGAAGGCGGACATCGCGAGGAACGGGAACACCGTTTCGCCGATGATCCAGGACTTCTCCCGCCAGGAGGCGACGGTCCTCACGCGGGCGCGCGCCTGGACGGCGCCCCAGTTGAGCCGCAGCCGCTCGCGCCAGTCGTCGGGAAGCACGCTAGCCCTGCCCGTCCGTGTCTTCATCCTCCAACCCACGGCCGACCAGGTGGACGAACACGGTCTCGAGCGTGGGCTCCGATTTCGTGAGGTTGAGAACCGGCGCCCCGCGCTCCTTGAGCCGGCCCAGGACCTCCCCAATGACCTCGTCCTCGACCACGGCGACGCGGAGCGCGATCGCCCCGGTGCCCAGGTCCGCATGGTGCGAGAGCGACCGGACGCCCTCGACCTCCCGGAGGTCCTCGAACGCGGCCGTGCTCGTGCCGATCTGGAGCTCGAACACGGGCTCGCTCGAGATCGCGCGCTTGAGCGCGCGCGGCGCGTCGAGCGCGAGGATCTGCCCCCGGTCGATGATCGCCACACGCCCGCACAGCTCATCCGCCTCGACCATGTAGTGCGTCGTGAGGAGCACCGTCCGCTCCGGCCGCTCCGCGAGCCACCGCGTCACGAACGCGCGGATGTCGCGCGCCGCCTCCACGTCCAGCCCCAGGGTCGGCTCGTCGAGGAACACGATCTCCGGGTCGCTCATGAACGCGCGCGCGAAGTTGAGCTTCTGCTTCATCCCGGTGGAGAGCGACGAGAGGAGCGAGTCGGCCTTGGGCCCGAGCCCGGTCACGTCCATGAGGGCGTCCGCGCGGCGGCGAGCCTCCGCGTGAGGCACACCGTAGAGGCGCGCGAAGAGCAAGAGCGTCTCGCGCACCGTGAGGATCCCGTAGCCGGATGTGTCCCCGCCCGAGACCATGTTGATTCGCCGCCGCACCTGGAACGGATCGTTCACGACATCGAATCCCGCGACGGTCGCGGTGCCGGTCGTGGGGAGGAGGAGCGTGGTGAGGATCTTGATGAGGGTGGTCTTGCCCGCGCCGTTCGGACCGAGCAGCCCGAAGCACTCGCCCCGCTCCACGCGAAGATCCAGGCCCTCCAGCGCGTGGACCTCGGCCTGGCGCCGCCGCGCCTTGAAGAGGCGCGTCAGGCGATGGGTTTCGATGGCCGGAGCCGGGCCGCGCGAGGTCACTTCTTGAAGATCTTCTCGAGCGCGTCCTGAGCCTTCTTCAAAGGCTCGGAGACCGTGGTGTCGGCGCGCGCGGGCTTCTTCGCGGCCTGGGAGGTATCGGCGGGGGCTCCCGTATGGGCCTTGGTCGTGTCGACGCGCGTCGTATCGGGCCCCTTCTTCCCCCCCATGATGTTCTCGAAGATCTCCTTGGCCAGCCCCTTCCCCGCGGCTTCCACCGTGGACTCGGCCTTGAGCGACACCTTGGGGTTGGTCACCGTGCCGGTGATCGCCACCCTGATCGGCAACCGTCCTTGCTCGTCACGGGCGTAGTTCGCGAACTGCCCCAGAGCGGTGCTCGTCTGGATGCGTCCGGGCGCGAGGCGCAGCAGGAGGTCGAGATTGAGCGACTTGTCGAAGCCGGCCGAGCCGGCGAGCTGCATCAGATCCTTGCCGAGCGCGCCCTCCACGCCGTTCAGGACGAGCCGTCCCTTGTCGATCTTGGCCGAGTACTTGAGCGTCTTGAACACGAGATCATCGAGCGAGCCCGGCCCGTTCACGGAGCCGAGCGCCGAGCGGAGCGCGTTGATGGTGGGGGTCTCGAGGATCTTTCCCTCCTCGACGTTCCCCTGGAGCGCCCCCGTGAGCGTGTTCATGGCGGCGAGGCCGGGCAAGCCCGCGCCCGAGATGTCCGCCTGGCCGCTCGCGAACCCGGTGAGCCCGAGGCTCAGGGGCATCATGCCGTTGACGAACTCGCGCACCGGCACGCGCTTCATGTCGAAGTGCACGGCGTAGGACGGATCCCTCGTGACGTTGTTCATCTCGACCTTGCCCGCGAGCGTTCCGGTCCCCATGTCGCCCTGGATCGGAGCCGCCACGAGCTTGTCCGCGGCGAACGCGATCGGCGCCGAGAGATTGCGGATGGTCAGGTTGCCGGAGTGCAACTCGCCGATCGTGACGAGTCCGTCGAACGAGCGGAGCGGAATCGCGGGTGGAGGCGCCGCCTTCTGCGATTCCTTCTCCTTCCCCTTCGGCGCGGTCCCTTGGGGGTTGGCCCATTCCTCGGCCACGAACTTGTCCATGGAGGCGCGAAACGTGCCGGTGCCGAGAGGCTTCCCTTGCTTCACCGATCCCGTGAGCGACAGGCTCGAGGAGCCGACCCTTGCAGTCATCGACCGGACGTTCGCGGTTTCCTGATCCCCGTCGATATGAAACTGGAGGTCGGTCACGGGCCGCTGAAGTCCGGTCACCGAGCCGCTCAGATCCTTGCCCGTGACCGTCCAGCGAACGACCGGCGCGGCCGGGGGCTGGAGCGCGAACGTCGCGCCGACCTCGAGCGTGCCCATGGTCCAGACCGGGGTGTTGGGCATGAGCCCATTGAGGCGCGTCGCAGGAGCGGAGACGTGGAGATCCCCCTTCGAGCCTCCGCCGGGAGCCGTCGATCCGGCAGCGGCGAGCGCGAGCGCGACCCCGGAGCCGGAGCCCGTGGCGTCCATCGTGAACTTCTGGTCCGCGGTCGTCTCGTAGCGCACCTGGACGCCATCGAGCGTGAACTTGTTCGGTCCCGCTTCGATCGAGAGCGGCTTCAGATTCGCCTCGCCGTTCTGCACCATGGCCTCGGTGGTGCCTCCGACGTTGATCTTCCAGGACGCGGTCGTGGCCCAGGCCGGCGGGGTTTGCCCGGGCGTGGCCGGCGTGAGCGCTTTGAACGCAGCGTCGCTCGACTTGAGCTCCTGCGGCCGGCCCGTGATCACGAGCGCCAACGGCATGGCGTCGCTGCCTTCCGCCGGCTTGCTGAACGAGCCGGAGAGCTCGCTCGTGAGCGCCCCCACCTCGATGTGCCCTTGCGTGAACTCGTACCTCTTCCCTTGATCCTTGGCTTCGATCGTCGCCGTGGCGTGGAGCGGCCCCGGCAGCAGCACCGCCTTTGCCTCCGCCGAGGGCTTCCAGGAGAGAGTGTCTCCCTTGGCCTCCACCTTGGCCGTACGGAACGCGTCCAGATTGCCGTCGATGGCGACCGATCCCGAGAGGCCGCGGATGTCGTATCCCGAGCCGAAACGGTCGCGGCTCCGGACGTCGATGCCGCTGAACTCGAGCTTGGGGAGATGGAGCGCGAAGGAGGGCTTCTCCTCCATCTTCTTCCCTTCACCAGGCGGCTTCGGCCGTTCGTACATCGCGATGCCCGCGCCGTTCACCTGCGCCGCGTCGATCTCGATCTTGCGAAAGAGGAGCGGCAGGAGCCGGAAACGCACGAAGACCTCGCCGATCCGGCCGTCGAGCGAAGGATCGCCCTTCCCCTCGGGCGGCATGCGAACGGTCATCCCCTCGATCTTCACGCCGAACGAGAACCCGTGGAGCCCGGTCGTGAGCCGCTTCCAGCGGATGGTCGCAGCCTGGCTCTTCGAGGCCATCTGCATCGCCTGGGATTCGACGAAGTCCTTCGGCAAGAGGAGCCACGCGGCCAGGTAGACGACCGCGACGAGTCCCACGATGGACCCGAGGACGATCCAGAGGACGCGCTTTCCGCGGGACGCCGCGGCCGGTTTCGGAGTGTCGGCCATGGTCGCTTACGCGCCGCTCTCGGCGTAGAACGCGCGGACGCAGGAGGCCACGCGCTCGATCTGCTCGCGCGTGATGCCCGGGAAGAGCGGGAGCGAGATCACCTCGCTCGCGAGCTGCTCCGAGACCGGGAAGGCGCCCGGACCGTGCCCGAGGTGCGCGAACGCGGGCTGGAGGTGGAGCGGGATCGGATAGTAGATGCGCGTCGCGACGCCCTGCTCGCGAAGATAGGTCTGGAGCGCATCCCGCCGGTCCACCCTGATCGTGAACTGATGGTAGGTGTGCTTCGTTCCCGCGGGCTCCTCGGGAAGCTTGACCGGAACACCGGCGAGCGCCTGGCGATACGCCTCGGCCGCCTCGCGTCGCGCTTCCACCCACGCCTCCAGATGGCGCAGCTTGGTGCGCAGGAACGCCGCCTGGAGCGCGTCCAGCCGCGCGTTCGTGCCGATGGCGGTATGCCGGTAGTCGCCGGCGTCTCCTTGACGCGAGAGGAGCCGCACACGCCACGCCACGTCGTCGCGGTCGGTCACGAAGGCTCCGGCATCGCCGAGCGCCCCCAGGTTCTTGGTCGGGAAGAAGCTCAAGGTCGCGCCCGCGTCCGCCTTCCCCACCGGCACCCCCTGGTCGGTTGCGCCGATCGCCTGCGCCGCGTCCTCGAGGAGCGGGATCGCGCGCGTCTGCGCCATGCGCGTGAGCGGCGCGAGCTCGCAGGCGAGCCCGTAGAGGTGGACGGCGAGGATCGCCTTCGTGCGGGGTCCGATCCGCGACTCGACCGACGCCGGGTCGAGCCCGAAGCGGCGGGGCTCCACGTCGGCGAAGACCGGCGTCGCGCCCGCGTGCGCCACGGCGCTCGCGGTGGCGAAGTAGGTGAACGCGGGCAGGATCACCTCGTCCCCCGGACCGACCCCCACGGCCTGGAGCGCGAGCGTGATCGCGGAGGTGCCGGAGGAAAGCCCGATCGCATGGGTGAGCCCCGTCGCCTGGGCCAGCTCGCGCTCGAAGGCGTCGTGCTCCGGGCCCAGGATGAACTGCCCCGAACTGAGGACGCGTTCGAAGTCCTTCTTCAGCTCCTCCGCGATCTCGCGATGCGCGAGCCCGAGGTCGAGGAGCGGCACCGGAGCGGCAGCGGGCGTGGCGCCGGGCTGGGCCGTCTTCACGTGCGAGCGCCCTCGGAGCGGGCGTCCTTGTGCGCGGCGCGAAGGGCGTCGAGAAGCCGCTCGCGCTCCTTGTAGAGCCGCTTCACGGGTCGCGCGTCGTGCTTCGAGAGCGCGTACGCGGCGAGAATCGGGAGCGCGACCGTCGAGTCGACATACGCGACCACCGCGTCCGGCAGGCGATCGGGATCGATCTTCCCCCAGCTCACCGCCTCGCCCGGCGTCGCGCCGGACAGACCGCCCGTATCCACGCGCGCATCGGTGACCTGTAAGAAGTAATCGTGCCCCTCCTCCTCGATGCCGAGCACCTCCTGGATCTGCGGCTCGGTCTGGAGCGCGAAGTTCTTGGGCGACCCTCCGCCCAGGATGAGAATCGCGCTCTTCCCGCCTTTCTGCTTGGCGTCGTAGACGATCGCGGCGGTCTCGTTCACGTCGCGGAACACGTCCCAGTGCATCGCCGAGCCGTCGAGCCAGAGCTCCGCCGCGTTCATGCCGATGGAGCTGTCTCCCGGCGATGATGTGTAGACGGGCACCTCGAGGGCGTGCGCCTGCGCGAGGAGCGAGGTCTCCTTCTGCCCGAGCGCCTTCTCGCGCTCGAGGACGTACCGTCCCGCGCGGTAGTGGAACTCCGCCGTGCCCATGGGCTCGCGGAACTCCGGCTGGCGCATGACCTCGCGGAAGAACGAGTCCGTCGAGAGAAGCACGTCGTAGTCGAAGAAGATGTCGAAGATGCGCACGATGCCCTGCTCACGCAGCGCCACGTCGTCGACGTTCGAGCGCCCCTGGTGCATCGTGAGACCGATACCGAAATGGGTGTCGTGGTAGAGGTTCGCACCGGTCGAGATGATCCAGTCGACGAAGCCCGCTTTCATGAGCGGGATCAGACAGGACCGGCCGAGCCCGGCCGGCGTGAGCGCGCCGCTCAGCGTGATGCCCACCGTCACGTCGGGCTCCAGCATCTTCTCGACGAAGAGCCGGCACGCCTCGCGAAGCCGGGCGCCGTTGTAGGCGAGGAACGACTGGTCGACGAGCTGGTCGACCGTGATGCCGGGACGGATGGGGTCCGGCGCGATCTTGGGTCCCTTCGATACGTTCTGGCCGGGGGCCATCATGCCCTCCCGTAGATGGGGATCAGCGCGCCGGAGACGGCCGAGGCCGCGTCCGACGCGAGAAACGCGAGAAGCGCCGCGATCTGATCGGGGCGCACCCAGTCCTCGAATTTGGATTTCGGCATCGCGGCCCGGTTGGCCGAGGTGTCGATGGTGCTCGGCAGGATCGCGTTCGCGGTCACACCGTCATGTAACAGCTCTTTCGCGAGCGTGCCGACGAGTCCGTGGAGCCCGACCTTGGCCGCGGCGTACGCGGCCGCGCCCGGGTAGTACTGAATGGCCCCGCGTGACGAGACGAAGAGGAGTCGCCCCGCCCCCGTCCGCTTCGCGTGCGGAATCACGTGCTTCGCCGCCCAGAACGCCGACGTGAGATTGAGATCGATCATAAGGCGCACGTCGCCCGCTTCGACCTGCTCCACATCCACGCCGCCCCGGTAGCCGCCCGCGATGTGCGCGAGGACGCGAAGGCTCCCCATCGCTGCCGCAGCCTGGACGGTCGCGTCGGCGATCGAGCCCTCATCGGTCACGTCGGCCACGAATCCGTGCAGCGCCCCCGATCGAACGGCGTCCGGGTGCGCGTTCGAGAGTGCCGTCCACTCGACCTCGGAGCGATACGGGATCGCGACCTTGAATCCGTCCGCCAGAAACCGCGCCACCACCGCGCGCCCGAGCCCTCCGGTCCCGCCCGTGACCAGTGCCGTGTTCGAGGCTGAGGTCACGCGCGTTCCCGCGCAGAGTCAGGGCGTGGCATAGCGGGCAGTATAGCGTGGGGTCTCCTGGACCCGCCAGAGTCCCTCGTGCGGCGCCCATCCGATCGCCGCTCCCGCGACGCGGATCTCGACCTGTCCCCCGCGAGCCGACCCGAGACGCACACGCTCACCCGCGCCGAGGATCACCGGAGCACGGGACGGCTCGTCGGGGCCGCGCTCGACCGCGATCTGCGGCACGATCACGACGGCCTCCGGATGCACCGTCTCGGCGTGCGCCCGTGCGAGGAGCCAGATGTGGAGCGTCGTCCCCACGAGCACGACGGCGGCGGCTGCGATCGCGAAGCCCCGAGGAAGTCGCGTGAGGCGTGCGGCGACTCCCAATCCGGCCCCCAGGAGGAGGAGGAGGGCGCCGAGCCAGGCCA
>DATEOQ010000016.1:0-2369 GCA_035273905.1 Candidatus Eiseniibacteriota bacterium
CTCGAGCGCCTCGTAGTCCTCCGGCTCGAGCTTCTTCCCCGGCTTCAGGACGTCGGAGACGCGCTCCACGAACGCGTCCCGCGTCTTCTTCAGCCCCTCGGTGATCTTCTTGAAGAACTGCACGCAGGTCCTGCTACGAAGCGGCGGGCGCGAGCTCCTCGGGAGAAGCGTCGACCTGGTCGACGTCCTGCCGCTCGCGGTTCCAGCGCACCGAGACGAGCTTGGAGACGCCCGGCTCCTGCATCGTCACACCGTAGAGCGCGTCCGCCACCTCCATCGTCTTCTTGTTGTGGGTCACGACGATGAACTGCGTCTTGGCGCTGAAGTCGCGCAGGAGCGCGACGAAGCGGTCGATGTTCGCGTCGTCGAGCGGCGCGTCCACCTCGTCGAGGATACAGAAGGGGCTGGGCTTCTCGAGATAGATGGCGAAGAGGAGCGCGATCGCGGTGAGCGCCTTCTCGCCGCCCGAGAGGAGCGACAGGGACTGGGGCTTCTTGCCGCGCGGCCGCGCGAGAATCTCGATCTCCGCCTCGAGCGGATCCTCGCCCGTCAGGACGAGCGCGGCTTCGCCTCCCTGGAAGAGCGTGGTGAAGACCTGGACGAAGTTCTTGTTCACCTGCTCGAAGGTCTTGAGGAAGAGCTCGGAGGCTGTGGCGTTGATCTTCTCGATCGCCTCGAGCAGCTGCTGCCGCGCGTCTTCGAGATCCTTCCGCTGCCCATTCAGGAAGCCGAGGCGCTCGCGGCGCTCCTCGTAATCCTGCACCGCAAGCAGGTTCACCGGGCCGATGGAGCGGAGCTTCTCTTGCAGATAGCGGAGCCGCGCCTCGCGCTCCTCGCGCGACGCGCCGTCCGTGATCGGGGCCGAACCGAGGGAGTCCTCGCCGCGATCCACGATCGCCTCATCCGGCACGCGCGACGAATCGGGCTCGAGCTCGACGTCCCCCTCCTCGATCTCGGCCAGCGCGGGATCGCCCGCCTCCGCGTCGCCCGGCAGGGCCGCGGTCTCCGCCTCCGGCGCCCAGGACGCGAGATCGATCTCGTACTCGTTCCGCACGCGCTCGAGCAGCCGGCGCAGCTCGCCGTCCGCTTCCGCCTGCTCGAGCTCCGCCTTGTGGAGCCGCTCGGTCAAGGTCGCGTGCTCGCGGCGCACCTCGCGCGTCGTGGACTCCACGTCGTCGGCCTGTCCCTTCACCTCGCCGAAGCGCTCGCGTGCCCCCTGGAGCAGCACCTCACGCTCCGCCTTCCTCTGGATCTCCTGCGCGAGCTCGGCCTCCCGCTCGGCGCAGAGGGTCTCGGTCTCCTGGATGCGCGTCTCGGTCTGGACCGCCTCTTCGCGCCGGCTTCCGATCTCGCGCTCCGCCTCGTCCGCGCTCCGCGTGAGCCGCTCGCGCTCGCGAATCGCGGCTTCGAGGGCCGAACGGGCCCGGGTCGCCTCCACGCGTGCCTCGGCGTGGAGGGCCACGCGGTGCTCGCGATTGCGCTCCAGCTCGCGCACATCGGTCTCCTCCTGCGCGAGGATCGCGTCGACGCGGCCCCGTTCCTCGTCCGCGGACCGGAGCGCCACCTGCGCCGACTCCGACTCCCCGAGCGCGCGCGTGAGATCGGCGACGACGGCTCCGAGCGAGGAGGCGAGGGACGAGGCGGTCTGGACCATGGCGTCGCCGCGGATCTTCTGCTCGGCCAGGCGGGACTCCTGCGCGCGATGGGCCTGCTCAGCTACATGTAAAAGGCGCGTCGACTCTTCCTGCTCCGACACCGCCGACGCGCGCTCGGCGCGATTCTCCTCGGCGGTCTTCAAGATCGCGGCGAGGCTCGCGGCGGAGCGCTCGATCTCGGCCGCGAGCTCCGTCAGCTCCTCCTCGCGCCGGAGCACCGAGCCCGCGCGGGTGGGGCCGCCGCCGCCCTGGAAGATGCCGGGGCCGACCACGCGCTCACCGCGCCGCGTGACGAACTGGAGCCGCTCCCCCTGGAACCGCTCGTTCAGGGCGAGGCCGGCGTCGATCGTGTCGACGACCACGACGCTCGAGAGGAGGAAGGAGGCCAGTGCCACGTAGCCGGGCTCGAAGCGCACGTGATCGATGAGCGGCCCGAGGACGCCCGGGGCCGAGAGGACTTCGTCGGAGATGTGCGCCGCGTGCACGCGGGAGAGACGGTCGAGCGAGATGAAGGTCGCCCGCCCTTCGCCGCTCTGCTCGAGCGCGCGGAGCGCGTGGACCGCCGCTTCCGTCCGCTCGGCGACGACGAACTGGACCGCTTCGCCGAGCGCGGCTTCGAGCGCGGGGAGCCAGTCCCCGGAGGCGTGGAGGACGTCCCCCACGGTCCCGAGGACCCGGGGCGGACGGCTCGGCCCCGCGACGAGCCAGCGCACG
>DATEOQ010000017.1:0-5121 GCA_035273905.1 Candidatus Eiseniibacteriota bacterium
GTGCTAGCCTTCGGCCGTGTCGCCCGACCTCTGCCCATTGCCGATGGCTCGGCAGTGGGCCTTTGTGTTTCTGAGGACCTCATGGTCATCACCCTGCGGCCCGATGCGACCCCGGATCAGCGACGCGCGATCGAATCGCGCCTGCGCGAGGCCGGGTTTCAGATCGTGCTCTCCCCGAACGGCTCGGCCGTAACCATGGCCGCGGTCGGGGACGGGAGCTTGCCGCCGCTCGACGAGGTCCGTGCGATGGCCGGCGTCGCGACCGCGATCCGCATTCCCGAGCCCTTCAAGCTCGCGAGCCGCACCTTCCGCCAGGAGACGTCCGTCATCCGCGTCGGCGATGTCGCGATCGGCGGCAAGGACATCGTGCTCATGGCAGGCCCCTGCACCATCGAGTCCGAAGAGCAGATGGTGAAGACCGCCGCCGCGGTTCGGGCTGCAGGCGCCAAGGTGATGCGCGGCGGGGCGTTCAAGCCCCGCACGTCGCCCTATTCGTTCCAGGGTCTCGGCGAGGAAGGGCTCAAGCTCATGCGGCGCGTCGCCGACGCGCACGGCCTCCTCGTGATCTCCGAGATCATGGACAAGAGCCAGATCTCCCTCATGGACCGCTACGTCGACATCTTCCAGGTGGGCGCGCGGAACATGCAGAACTACCCGCTCCTCCGGGAGCTGGGAAACGTGGAGCGACCGGTGCTCGTGAAGCGCGGCCTCGCTGCCACCGTCGACGAGTGGCTCATGAGCGCGGAGTACGTGATGTCCGGCGGCAACGATCGCGTCATCGTGTGCGAGCGCGGCGTGCGCGCCTACGAGACCTACACGCGAAACACACTCGACCTGAACGCGGTCGCAGTTGCGAAGTCGATCAGCCACCTGCCCGTGATCGTGGATCCCAGCCATGCCGCCGGGGTGCGGGACAAGGTGGTGCCGCTCGCGCGCGCAGCCATCGCGACGGGCGCGGACGGGCTCCTGGTCGAGGTCCACCACGATCCGGAGCGTGCGATTTGCGACGGCCCTCAGTCCCTTTTCCCGGATCAGTTCGAAGCCCTCGCGGCGCAGATCCGTCTGATCGCCGAGGCGGTCGGCCGCTCGCTCTGATGGCGGCGCAGGACCGCGGCCGCTCCGGCCGCCCGGGCCGGGACGCGCGTCGCAAGGCCAGCGGACGCGTCGCCGGGGCCCAGGGTCCCGCGCGGTCCCTCGTTCCGCATTCCTGGATCTCGGGCGTCGCGCTCGGCGCGCTCGCCGTATACGCGCTCTACTGGGCGAGCCAGGTCTTCCGCTACCACACGATCGGAAATTACGCGGTCGAAACCGACTTCTACTGGAAGTACGGCCCCGCCGCGCGCGATCTCCTCCGCGGCGCCGTCGACATCGCAAATTACGATTCGAAGGGCTGGGGCTATCCGGCCGTCGTCGCGCTCCTCGCCCGCGCCGGCATGGGGATCTTCCAGGCGGGGCAGCTGGTGGCGCTCCTCTCCGCGATCGGGGCGGGATGGCTCGCGTATCGCATCCACCGGAGCCTTCTCGGACCCGGCGTCGCGCTCGCGAGCCTCGGACTCCTTCTCGTCAATCCCACGTTCGTCGTGAACACCTACGAAGTGGGCACGGACATGTTCTTCTTCGCCGTGGTGCTCGCGTCGATGGCGCTCCTCCTTCGGAGCCGCGCGCCCAAGGGGTGGGCGATCGCGGCCTCGGGACTCCTCGGCGGATGGGCGTTCTCCACGCGTTACAACGGCCTCTTCCTGCTCCTGGGCGCGCTTCTCTACCTGCTGTGGATCGAAACGCCTCGTGGTCCCTGGGGGCCTCGACTCAAGCGCGGCGCGCTCTGGGTGGGCGGATTCGCCCTCGCCGCGCTCCCGTGGCTCTGGATCAACGCGGCGCACACGGGGAATCCGCTCACGAACACGAACTACCTGAACGTCGGTTACGAGGTGTACGGAAAAGGGAACTGGGAGCAGTTCATGTACGGCAGCGATCGGAAGATTCACTCGCTGGGCGACGTCATTCGCCTCGACCCGATGCTCTTCCTCGGCGCGATGCTGAAGAACATCGTCGTGCACCTGAAGCAGGACCTCACCGAGCTCCTGCCGATTCTCTGGGGCGCCCTGGCGGTGGCCGGGGGGCTGCTGCTCGGCCTACGCGAGCGGCCGGAGCGGCGGACCGCGGCGTACGCGGCCTTCTGGGCCCTCTACTTCCTCACGCTCGTTCCCGTGTTCTACGGGACCCGGTTCTCGCTGCCGCTCGTCGCCTTCTACGGACTCCTGGCCGCGTGGCCCTTCGTCTCACCGTGGCTCGGGCGGAGCATGCAGGGGATCGAGGGGTCGTTTCCCTTGAGGACGTTTCTTTTCCTCGCGCTCTGGGCGGGGGCGCTCCTCCACACCTACCAGGCGGTGGGGAATCCGCAGAATCCCGAAGGACTGCGCGCGGGACCGTACGAGATCGCGGATGCGGTGAGCTATCTCAAGACTCACGGCGCCGGAGAGGCGCTGCTCGCGCGCAAGCCGCACGCCGCCTTCCTCGCGAACATGCGCTTCGTCCCGATCCCAACGGTGGACTCGCCGGCCGCGCTCCACGACGTGGCGGTGAAGGAGCGCGCGAAGTATCTGCTCATCTCGGCCGCCGAGCTCGGCATGCGCGCCGCACTCCGTCCGTTCGCGACGGGGGAAGTGATTCCCGGCTTCCAGCGCGTGTACGAGAGCCAGGGGGCGCTGGTGTACGAGGTCGTGTCGCTCCCGGCCGGCATCCCGCAATAGCGTTCGACGAACACCGCGCCTCGTCCGTGAGGCTTTACTTCGGATTCGATTCTGCTACACTCGCCGCTCGCATTTGAGCATGGGCGATTAGCTCAGTTGGTTAGAGTACCTGCTTGACATGCAGGGGGTCAGTGGTTCAAGTCCACTATCGCCCACCATCTCTTTTCGAAGGAATTCCCCGACCGTGATTCGAATCGACGTCAATGGCCGTCAGCTCGAGGCGGAGCCCGGCTCCACCCTCGGCCAGATCTTCCACGAGCAGTACCAGGACGCGTTCAAGCTCGGCATCGCAGCCCGGCTTAACGGCCGGGTCGTGGATTTTCACACGCCGGTCTTCGACTCGGGCAAGGCGGACCTGATCCCGGTCGACACGCCGGAAGGGCTCGCCGTGCTCCGGCACTCGACCGCGCACCTCATGGCGTCGGCGGTGGTGAAGCTCTTCCCGGGCACCAAGCTCGCGATCGGTCCCGCCATCGAGGAAGGGTTCTACTACGACTTCGAGGCGCCGCGGCCGTTCCAGCCGGAGGATCTCGCGGCGATCGAGACCTCGATGCACGAGATCGCCGAGGAGAACCACATGTTCCAGCGCGGCGAGCTGTCGCGCGAGGACGCGCTCCGGAAATTCGGAGCGGAAGGGGAGAACTTCAAGGTCGAGCTGATCGAGGGATTGCCCGATCCGAAGCTGAGCACGTACACGCATTCCTTCTTCACCGATCTCTGCCGCGGCCCGCACGTGCCGCGCACGAAGATGCTGAAGCACTTCAAGCTCCTCTCGGTGGCCGGCGCCTACTGGCGCGGCGATTCGAACCGCCCGATGCTCCAGCGGATCTACGGCACCGCGTTCCCGAGCAAGGACCGGCTCAAGGAGCACCTCCAGCGTCTCGAGGAGGCGAAGCTCCGCGACCATCGCAAGGTGGGGCACGCGCTCGACCTCTACAGCGTGCAGGAGATCGCCGGCGGCGGGCTCATCTTCTGGCATCCGCACGGCGCAGCCATGCGCCGGGTGATCGAGGACTTCTGGAAGTCGGAGCACTTGAAGCGCGGCTACACCATCGTCAACACGCCGCACATCGCGCAGGCGGACCTCTGGCAGCGCTCGGGGCACACCAATTTCTATCGCGACAACATGTACTTCCTCGAGATCGACGAGCGGGAGTACGTGCTGAAGCCGATGAACTGCCCCTTCCACATCCTCATCTACCAGGGGAAGAAGCACTCGTACCGCGAGCTGCCGATCCGCATCGCGGAGCTGGGCACGGTTTACCGCTACGAGAAGTCCGGCGTGCTCCACGGCCTCGCGCGCGTCCGCGGATTCACCCAGGACGACGCGCATCTCTTCTGCACCCGGGAGCAGGTGGAGCCCGAGCTGGAGAAGGTGCTCGCGTTCGCCCGGTTCATGCTCGATACGTTCGGCTTCAAGGACTACAAGGTGGAGCTCTCCGTCCGCGATCCCAAGCGGAAGGAAGACTACATGGGCAGCGACGAGGACTGGGAGCTGGCGGAAGGGGCGCTCGAGCGCGTCGTCCAGCGCGCGGGCATCAGCTACCGCCGCGCCGAAGGGGAGGCCGTCTTCTACGGCCCCAAGATCGACATCAAGATCGAGGACGCGCTCGGCCGTCCGTGGCAATGCTCCACGGTGCAGTTCGACTTCAACCTCCCGCGCCGGTTCGAGGTGAACTACGTCGGCTCGGACGGGCAGGAGCATCAGGTCTACATGATCCACCGGGCGCTCCTCGGCTCGCTGGAGCGCTTCTTCGCGACCCTGATCGAGCACTACGGCGGCGACTTCCCGGTCTGGATCGCTCCCGTCCAGGTCCAGCTCATCACGATCGCGGACGCCCAGATCCCGTACGCCGAGGAGATCCGGGCGATGCTCCTCGACCGGGGCATCCGGGTGGAGGCCGACCTCCGCGAGGAGAAGATGGGGGCCAAGATCCGGGACGCCGAGCTCCAGAAGATCCCCTACATGCTCGTCCTCGGGCGGCAGGAAGTGGAGAATCGGGCCGTCTCGGTCCGGAGCCGCAAGAAGGGGAACGAGGGGTCCCTGCCGCTGGATCGCTTTGTGGAAAATCTCGTTGCGGAGGTCGAGGCCAGAACGTAGACTGGCCTCTCGTTTCACGTTCAAGCAGGAGCCGACGGCTTCTCACCCCGGGGCGCAAGGCTACCGGGGTCAACGCGATACGGTCCGCGCCACCGCGCGGTACCTGGACCGGTGAGCCAAACAGGGCAGAGCCCTATCCGGTCTCTCGCATGCCGTCCCCTCCTGCCACTTAGGACCATTGCCCCGGGCAGAGGAGGGTAGCCGATCGCCACCAGCAAAGAGATCCGCGTCAACGACCGCATCCGTATTCCGTCGGTCCGCGTCATCGGG
>DATEOQ010000018.1:0-2443 GCA_035273905.1 Candidatus Eiseniibacteriota bacterium
GGGGCCCATGAAGACATCCATGCTCCTCTTCGTGTGCCTGATGACGCTCTTCCTCGCGATCGTCCCGACACAGGCCGAAGCCCAGAAGGAGATAGGGAAGGAGTGGCTGGTCACCGCGCCGGTGCTGTGGGACGGGGCGCAGTTGCCGTTGATGGTGGGCGCGGAGACCATCTGCGCCGCCGTCAACGTTGGAGGGTCCGCGATCACCATCGAGCTCGCATTTTTCAACGCCGCCGGACTTCAGCAGAGCGGCACCACGTACGCCGGCCTCACGTGCGGTGAGCTAGCTCCGGGCCGAGTCTGCGCCATCCAGGAAGTCTATGGCGTGCGGCCCCTCTATTGCCGCATCACCGTTCCCGCGGGGCGGCGAGACTTCGTGCGGGGCTCGATCGGCGCCGGCAGGGTCATTGGCGAGGCGCGATAGGCGGGCCTTCGCGCCTAGAGGCCCAACGCCTCGTTCGCGAGCCGGCCCAGCTCGCGCCGGAGCGACTCGCGCACGCGCGCGTGCGCCCGTGAGCGAATGAGGTTGCGTACCTCGTAGGGGTCCCGCTCCAGATCGTAGAGCTCGTCGAGCTCGCCGGCCTGGCCGCGGTTCACCCAGTGGATGTACTTGTAGCGGTCGGTGCGCACGGCCTTGTAGCTCATGCCGACCAGCCAGGGCATGGCGTTCTCGGCCCAGTACTCGGCGAGGAGCGAGCGCCGCCAGCCCGCGCGCTTGCCCGCGAAGAGCGGCAGTAGCGAGCGGCCCTGGATCTGCGGGCCCGGTTTGCCGCCCGCGAGCGTGAGCAGCGTCGGCGCGATGTCCTGGCAGATCACGAGGTCCGTGACGCGCGCGCCCGCCTTCACCCGGCGCGGGTAGCGCACGAGGAAGGGCGAGCGGATGCCGTCCTCGTAGGCGAAGCGCCGCTCCGGCCCGAGCCCGTGCTCGCCGAAGAAGTAGCCGTTGTCGCCGAGGAAGACGATGACAGTGTCGTCGAGCTGGCCGGTGCGCTCGAGCGCCTCGAGCAGCATCCCCACGCCCTCGTCCACGGCCGCCATCATGCGGGCGCGCAGGCGGATCTCTTCCTGCTCGCCGGCATGCAGGCGGTCCAGGACCTGTCGCGCGCGATCCGTCCGGCGGAGCGCGAAGGCCTCCTTCCACGCGGGCTTGTCCTTCACGATCTCGTCCGGCGGGAGCATGTTGGGCGTGCGCGGGAAGATCGCGTCCGCGTAGAGATCTTTGTGGCGCTCGGCCACACGATAGCCGCCCGCCTGGTCGATCTGGAGCGTGCCGTCATTGGCCTGGGCGGCGTCCGGGTGCACCGCCTTGTGCGCGAGGAACAGGGACCAGGGCTTCGCGTGGGGCTTCGTCACGAAGTCCGCCGCCATCCCGTTCAGGATGTCGGTGATGTAGCCGGTGTGCTGCACATAGGTCCCGTTCTCGCAGAGCGTCGGGTCGAATAGGCGGCCGTGACCGTCGAAGGCCACCCAGTGGTCGTAGCCCGGCCGCGGCATGCCGTCGTTGCCCATGTGCCACTTGCCAAGATGCGCGGTCTCGTAGCCGAGGCGCTGCAGCTCGAGGTGATAGTTCGGGAGCCGGTGGCTGGCCGCGTCCCGCGCCACGTTGTCAATGATGCCGTGACGGCTCGCGTATTGCCCGGTGAGGATGGACGCGCGATTGGGCGAGCAGATCGGCGTGGTGTGGAAGGCCCGCTCGAACAGCGCGCCCTCGCGCGCGATCCGGTCGACGTGGGGCGTGCGCATGTAGGGATGCCCGCCCGCGCCGAACTCGTCGTGGCGCAGGTCGTCGATCAGGACGACGAGGAAGTTCGGGCGGGCCTTCACGCGTGTGGGCTAGTGCCCCTTCCCCCGCCCGCGCCCCTCACTCTTGCCGCGCCCGTCGTCGCGGCCATGATCGTCGCTCTTGCCGTGCCGATCGTGACCGTCTCGGTCCTTCCACTCGCGTTTCTCGGACCACTCGCGGCCCCACTCCGCGGCCCAATGCGGCGGCGCGCGCCGCTCCCACTGCTTCCAGTGTCCCGGGGGTACACGGTAGTAGGTCACGGGCACGAGCAGGATGGGACGCGGTACGAAGGTGGGCGCCACTACCACCCACGGGCCGTTGTACACCCGGCTCACGTGCCAGGCGCCGTTGACGAATGCCCAGTACTGCCCTCCGTAGAAGAAGAGATTGACGGACGCGGTCGGCACGTACTGCACGGTGCGGACCTCGGGTACGATCACGAGCTGCGGTGGGGCGGGGAGGTGAATGCCGATGTCGATCTGAACCTGCGCCGCGGCGGGCGCCACGAGCAGGAGTGCCACGAGGGTTCCGATGAGCGTGCGCATGCGCCCTCCTCCACTCATTGCGCGGTCCAGCCTCCGTCGATGACCAGCTCGCTGCCCGTCACGAAGCGCGACTCGTCGGATGCGAGATACAGCGCGCCGTAGGCGATCTCCTCCG
>DATEOQ010000019.1:0-2115 GCA_035273905.1 Candidatus Eiseniibacteriota bacterium
CTCCGTGCTCAACATGCGCAGCGCCCGCTCCACGTACTCGGCGCCGGAGCCGAGAAACACGCTCTCGGTTACTTCCACTTCGAGATAGCGGGCCGGCACGTTCATGCGTCGCAAATCGTCGAGCGCAATCGTCACGCCCTCCGCGCTCAGCGTGCGCAGAGCCCGCTCGACGAACTCGGCGCCCGAGCCGAGAAACACGCTCTCGGTCACCTCCACCTCGAGGCAGCGGGCCGGCACGTCCATGCCCCTCAAGTCGTCGAGCACGCGCTCCGCATAATTGTCGCGCCGGAACTCCACGGCCGATGCATTGATGGCGATGCGCCCAAACGCGAGACCGGCATCGAGCCAGCCGCGCATATCCTTGAAGATGCAGGACCGCATGCGCTCGCCGATGGCCGTTCCAAGTTCCGTGTCGTTGAAGGCGGGAGCGATCTTTTCAGGCGATTGGATGCCGCTGCGGGGATGATGCCAGCGCAACAGTGCCTCGAACCCGCCGAGCGCGCCCGTGGCCAGCACGACCTTGGGCTGATAGAACGGCACGATCCAGTCGGACGCAACCGCTCGTGCGGCCACCTCCAGGGCCGAAGCCGTTCTTTGCGACTCCTCCCGCATGGTCGTAACGAACATCTTGAACGCGCCCCGCCCGGAGGTCTTGCTGCGATAGAGCGCCAGATCCGCCTGCTTCTGAAGCTCCTCGGGACTCATGTCGAAGCCGACGGAAAGGGCACCACCGATGCTGGTGCGGCAGTCCAGCAGCTTGCCCTCGCGTTTCAGCGCTCCCTGCATGCGGGCGAGAATGGCGTCCGCCATCGCGGCCACATCGCCTTCTCCGGCGATTCCGGGCAGGATGACGGCGAATTCGTCGCCGCCCAGACGGGCGATGGTGTCGACCGATCGCACGACGCTGCGCAGCCGCTGGGCGAATTCCTTCAGGAGAGCATCGCCGGCATCGTGGCCGAACCGGTCGTTGATCTGCTTGAGATGATCGAGATCCATCACCAGCAGGCCCGTGGCGTGCCCGGCGGACGACTTCTCGTCGAGGGCCTGCTGGAGGCGCTCACGGAAGAGCCTGCGGTTGGCGAGCCCGGTCAAGTCATCGTGATAGGCAGCCCAGTGCAGCCGTTCTTCCGCGAGCTTCCGGTCATGGATGTCCTCAACCGTTCCATACCAGCGCAGGACGGTTCCATCCTCGGCAAGACGCGGGATGGCCCGGCTCCGGAACCAGCGGTAGCCGCCATCGGCGAGGCGCGCGCGGCATTCCACATCCAGCTGTTTGCGCGTGCGGACAGCTTCGAACCATTTCTCCCGAACGAGGGGCAGATCGTCGGGATGCACGGCCTTGGCCCAGCCGGAGCCCGCCGTCTCTTCGGGAGAGACGCCCATCATCTGGTTCCAGCGCGAGGAGGTGGTGAGGACGTTGCCTTCACTGTCCGCCGTCCAAGGAATTTGGGGGTTCAGCTCGACCGAGTAGCGATAATGCTCTTCGCTTTCGCGCAGGGCCACCTCGCTCCGCTGGCGCTCGACGGTCAGAGCCGCCAGATGCAGCACGGCATCCATGCGCTCCATCTCGTCACGGGTCGGGGTGCGGGGATCGCCGTAATAGAACCCGAAAGTGCCGAGCACATCGCCGGAGCGCGAGAAGATCGGCTTCGACCAGCAGGCCCGCAATCCGCAGGACAGCGCAAGGTCGCGCCATTCGGTCCATAAGGGATCGGACGCGATATCGGTGACGATGACGCTCGTGCGCGAATGAGCGGCGGTTCCGCACGAGCCTGTAACAGGTCCGATGCTCAGACCGTCGATGGCGGCATTGTAGGAGGCGGGCAGGTTCGGCGCGGCACCGTGCCGGAGCAGACCGCGGTCCGAATCGTGCAGCAGGATCGAGCACTTCGCGCCGGGAAGCTGCGCTTCCGCCAGAAGGCAGAGCGCGGCGAGGATCTCGCCGATGGGCTGGCCGGCGGCGACCATTTCCAACACGCGGGCGAGGCCCTGCAGGGCGAGTTCCGCTTCTTTCCGGTCATGGATGTCTTCTGTCGTGCCATACCAGGAGATGACGGCTCCGGTCTCGTCTCGTCGCGCGGCCGAGCTGGAGCGGCACCAGCGATAACTGCCGTC
>DATEOQ010000020.1:0-2543 GCA_035273905.1 Candidatus Eiseniibacteriota bacterium
CGCCGGGTGGGAATGCGTCGTCGAGAACGGCTTCAACCGCGAGCGGGTAAAAAGGTTCCACCCCTGCCGCGCGAGAATTTGGAGACTATCTGAGGGTCGAGTCAGTAGCGCACGCCCGCGCTCCTGTCAAGGAAGCCGTTCGACAACGGCCCGGACGACCTTGACGCCGGCCATCGTATAGAGGTCCTATCCCCCCACGCACTTGATCCACGGACCGTAGCCCGGTACAGTCCCGGCGCCATGCCGTCCCGTCTGGGAAGCGGGTTGTGAACGCGCACCGCGCGATCGTGGCGCTCCTGGCCCTGATCGCTCTGACCGCGCTCACCGGCTGCCTGGCCGGGATCTTCGAGCGGCTCCGCGTGGGCGAGATCGCCGGGACATGGCGCGGGGAGTTCTACCAGGTGGGCGGCGATGCCATGCTCGAGGGCCAGATGACGCTCGACATCAAGCAGGACGGCACGTACGAGCTGGTGGCGAAGCGATCGGGCGGGGGATCGGTAACCGAGACGGGCACGGTGACGATGCGGGGCCAGAGCGTCACGTTGAAGAGCGACAGTGGGTACTGGACGCCCTTGTCACGTTCCGGGGACACGCTCTACGGCCTGACCACCCACACGACCGGGCGGCCCATCAAGATTTTCATCGAGCGGAAGCGCGGCGGTCACGACGACGGTGGCGCAGACTCGGCGCCGCCGCTCTCGATCCAGTCGACGAGCAGGGCGTAGGAGACGGCAAGCACCACCGGCCCGATGAAGATTCCGATGATGCCGAAGCCGAGTATGCCGCCGAGGACGCCGGCGAAGATCAGCGGCAGGGGCAGGTCGGCGCCGCGGCGGATCAGCAGTGGTCGGATGACGTTGTCGATACTGACCACGAAGACGGTCCACACGAGGAGCGCGGTTGCCCACGCGGGATGCGCCGTCCAGTAGAGCCACCCTACCGCGGGTGCCAGCACGGGCAGCGTCCCCACCTGGGCGATCCCGAGCACGACGCCCACCGCGGTGAGGACGGGGGCAAAGGGCACCCCGGCGGCGGCAAGGCCAAGGCCCGCCAGGAGTGCCTGGATGAGGGCGGTCACGATCACGCCCTGCGCGATGCCGCGGATGGCGCCGCCGGCCAGGGCGACGGAGCGCTCGCCGCGCGGGCCCGCGAGGCGGTGGGCGAAGCGCCGCAGGAATTCAGCGGCCTCCTCGCCGCGCGCGTAGAGATACGCGGAGACCGCCACGATGATCAGGAGATCGACGGCCAGCCCCGCGACGCCCCCCACGAGGCCGAGGAGCCAGCCGACCCCGGTCCGCGCGTACGGCGCAAAACGGGTCGCCAGGTCGCCCGGCGCCGACACGATGTCGCGCCATTGCGCCGCGAGCGTGGCGCCGACCAGCGGCACGCGCTCCAGCCACGCGGGGGGCTGCGGAAGGCTGAGCGATCCCAGCGAGGTCACCCAGGCGACGATCACATCGACGTTCACCGCGATCACCACGATCGTGAACGTCAGCGGAATCACGAAGCAGAGCACCAGCAGCACCGTCATGCACAGCGTGGAGAGCGCCCGCCGGCCTCCCAGCCAGCGCTCCACGATCTGCATCAGGGGCCAGCTCGCCACCACGATGGTCGTGGCCCAGATCGTGGGGCCGAGGAACGGCCGGATGATCCACAGCGTTCCGACGATCATCCCCACGAGGAAGGCCACCCCGAGCGTGGTGCGCCCGAGATCTCTCGCGGGTGGGAGACGCGGCCCCTCGTCAGTCATGAGCGATCAGTGCGTGCATACTCCCGCCACCCACGAGCCGTCCGCCCGCTGGCACGAGCACGGCGCGCCGGGCGCGTGATAGAGCGGGAGCGCGCAGAGCCCCTCGTCCGTCGAGCATACCCGGGCGATCGGATACTCCTTGTCGGCCGGCAGCAGCTCGTACAGGGTCGGCGCCTCCTGCTCCTGTGCGGCGACGAGCACCGTCCCCAGCAGCACGAGCCCGACGGCCCCCACGGCTCTCACGTCGATCTCTCCCGCGTCATATCTGCGCCTTGTCAGGCGATTCTGAGCGCCGCTCCCCTCCATCGCCATGAGACCTTGGTCTGACGGGAGCTCGCCGTCAGGGACCCGTCCGGAGCCAGTCCGCCAGAATGGCGCGGGCTTGCGTCATGGCGCGCGCCCGATGGCTCACCGTGTTCTTTTCCGCGTCGTCGAGCTGGGCGAAGGTCGAGTCCAGGGGCGGGTAGTAGAAGATCGGGTCATAGCCGAAGCCGCCGGCGCCCTGCGGCTGGTCGAGCAGGATTCCCTCCGCCTCCCCTTCCACCACCGCCTCGCGGCCTCCGGGCTCGACCAGCGCGATCACGCTGCGAAAGCGCGCAGTGCGGCGGAGCGGCGGCACGCCGGCGAGGGCGTCGAGGAGCTTCGCGCAGCGCTGGGCATCGGTGAGGCCCTCGCCCCCGTAGCGGGCGGAGAGCACGCCGGGCTTGCCGTCGAGGGCGTCCACCTCGAGCCCGGAGTCGTCGCCGACCGCGAGCATGCCGGTGGCCGCGGCCACCGCGCGCGCCTTGCCGAG
>DATEOQ010000021.1:0-8791 GCA_035273905.1 Candidatus Eiseniibacteriota bacterium
GAGATCGAGGAGTCCGTCGGTGGCTTCGCGCTCCGACTCGAGCTCCGACGCCACGCGCTCGACCGCTCGCGCCCCCGTATCGAGCGAGAATTTGAGGAGCGGGATCCCGGTGAGGTCGCCCACGACGTACACGCCGGGCACCGACGTCGAGCCGTCGTGCCTCGACTCTGGCAGCGGCTCGACCGTGCCCGCCGGCCAGCGGGTGTGCAGCCAGCGCGTGTAGCGGGCGATCGGGTTCATGACTGGGTGGTTGGGAGGGTTTGCATGGATGGGATTACGAGAAGCTCAGATCGTCGTGACCAAACGGTGCTAGAAACCGCTCCCAATCTCGGTCCAACGGACGATCTTCCAGGTTGTGTCCCCAGGCGCGGTAACGGTGGGGGTGAAGGCGTATATCATCGGGTTGATGGAGGGAGCCGAATAGACCGTACCACCATCAAAGACCTCAATGCGGTAGTTGGAAACCTGAATCATGGCCCACTCGGGGTGGGACGGGTCGTCAGAGGACATGCGGATCCACGATGCCCGGGGTCCAAGATCGACAAGGACGCTCGATATGGTAGCCGTTCGGGCCATGACCGCCACGTGTCTGACCTCGTCCGCGTAATGGAAGATCGAGACCTGACTACCTGGTGGGTCATTGAGATCGGTTGACGTCCCCACGTAACTTGAGTCGTACAGATCTCTGGTCTTGACGCTATCACGCGCTTGGTAGGACAAGACCAGATTCTCGAGCACGTTCTGCGGCGAGTTGAGACCAGGTGGCGGGGGTGGCGGCTCCACGGGGTCCTTGTTGTCGCTACCGCACCCACCCAGGAATCCGGCCGCCATCACGGCCACAAGCCACCCCATGCGCCGCATCACGGCACCCCCGCGCGGGTCTCGTCCCACTTGATGACGGTCCACAATGTGTCCGTCTGGGATGTCGTGTCGAGCTTGGGCGTGAAGTAGAAGCTCATCTGATCCGAAGCGCCTCCGTGTGTCGCGCCCGCGAGTATGCCCGATCGAGGCCGGGATCGGTACCTGGAACGAGCCTAGTGCGCCGGCTTCTCGGCTGCGGCGAGACGGGCCCAGTCCTCGGGGCCGATCTGGGCGACGACCTCGAATTTCTTGTCGCCGAGCGGCTTCACGATGAGCGCCTCGGCTTCCTTGAGCTGATCCCGGGCGAGGCCGGCCACGATGGGGATGATCACGTCCTGGTGGGTGACGAGGACGAGGTTCTTTCCCTTCTCCGTGGGCGTGCTCATGAGATCCACGCGGACCGCGCGGCTCTGGCCGCCGCGCTGGAAGAGATCGTTCGATACCTCGTGCCGTCCGAACGCGAGCTGGGCCGTGTCGCGGCAGCGCCACATCGGGCTCGCGATCACGCGGCCGACCGGGATCTTGAGCGCCGCGATGGCCGCCCCGATCTCCTTGGCCTTCGCCTCGCCTTCAGCGCTCAAATTGCGCTGCGTCGTCCGGTCTTCGAAGTTGGTGACGTCGGCGTCGCGCTGCGACCAATCGGTGATCGAGTGGCGGAAGACGAGGACGTACCCGCCCTCGCGGAGCTTGGCCGGGAGATCCGCCTTCGGGCGCGGAAAGACGGTGTGCGCCCCCTTGATGCTGTCGACGACCGTTGTGTCGGGCAGTGCCCCCGCCGTCTTGGTGGCGGGATGGGCCGTGAGGGTTTCCGCGAGCGCGGTGGCCGTGACGAAGCACGCGCACGCGACGGTGAGCGCCACCCAGCGGATGCGTTGGGTCACGCCAACCGCTCCTCGACGACCGGAGCCACGCGCGGCGCCGCCTCGACCGCCTGGCGCGCCTGCATCTGGGTCAACAGGAGCGCGAACGGAGCGACGTAGCTTCCGCCCCGCTCGACCCATTCCCAGAACGGCGATCCACTCATGGGATAGAGAAGCTCGGTCCCCACTTTCCAGGCGCACACGAAGAGAAGGAGCGCCGGTATCGGCGCGAAGAGAACGCCCGCGGCGAGCGCGACCTCGAACCAGCCGACCGCTGAGACCGCGGCCGCAGTATTGGAGATGCCAATTGCGGCGTAATGATCCTGAAGCATCGTCTTGTGCATGAAGGCGCCGTACCCCGCGTGGCCGAGAAGGAGGAGTGCCGAGGCCAACCGCAGCATCCGTCCCGCCTGCTCCAGCGTGATTCCGTGCCGGGACGGGGTGTCGCCCGGCATGATGGGCGCGAACCACTCGCGCCACGTGCGTCCCAGACCGCTCAGAGCTAGAAACGTCATCGGGACTGCGTAGTTCCCGGCGCGCTCGAGCACTTCCCAGTAGCCTTGCCCCGCGAGCGGCCGGAGGAACGCCGTGAAGGTCGCCCAGACCGACATCCAGAGGAGCACGGCCCGGCAAGGACTCAGGAGCGCGGCGATCCCCACCGTGATGTCGAAGGTGCCGACGATGGGCATGAAGCGACGTGCCACCTCGTCCCCGAACCCGAGCGCGTGGAAGAACGGGAACCAACCCTCCTTGACGCGGATTCCAAAGGCTCCATGCCCGATGAAACACATGGCAACGCCAATCCGGAGCGACCAATGGAGGGCGCGCGAGGTCCAGGCGGGGCGGGAGGTGATGGATGCCGAGGTCGGGTCGATGGCTGGCTCGTAGTTCCGGCGTTCGGATTCGCCTCGATCTGAAGGCGTTCGAACAATGAATCTAGCAGAAATGTCGAGGTTTTTCAAGGATTGACGCAGGGCGGGATGGGCCAGAACGCAAAGCGAGAGCGGGCCTTGGCTCAAATCCGCGTGGTGGCGGCGGTGCCCGCCCCGGCAGTGACTGAACGCCGCACGGAACGGACCATCCGTCTCCCCAGCCGGATCCGCCGCCCCACGCTCCATGTGGCGTGCTCGCCGAACGACGATGGCTCGTTCGTGGCTGGAGGGACACCAGGCAGTCGGCTCGCCGAAATCCCCACATCGTTTCGGCGGGCCCCCACCCGTTTCAATGGTGTTAAACGACGCGGCGGAGGTCTAACGCACAACAAATCTGCTGAGAGAAACGGGCAAAGATTTCAAAGCGTCAGTCACCGCAGCTTTACGGATTCGCGAGGCGCGTCTGCCAGACCCAGAGATCCTTGGATCGCGCCGGATCTTCGGAAACCTTGGCCAGCACCTCGGAGAGTCTCGGCGCCTTCGCCGTCGGGACCTCCGACGTCTCCATGCCTCCAATGCCCCGGAGGGTATGCATCGCCCCCTGGCCCAGCTCGACCGGAGCGCCGGGGTGAGCCTTGGGCACGGCCGCGAGCTCCTGCTCCAGCGCCGCGAGCGGCGTGCGCGACGCGACGACGAAGAGCTCCTCGCTCCCGCCGGCGCTCGTCACCTGCCAGCTCTCCGGCACGCCTTGCCGTGATCCCGGAAGCCGGTTGCTCTGCTTGGGCGGTAAAGGATTGGCCGAATCGAGCCCGGGCAATGGGAAGAGTACGAAGACGCTCCCCTTTTCATCCTGATTGAAGACGTAGACGTTCATCGCGTCGTCGCCGGTGAGCTCGAGGTAGAGCTTGTCTCCAGGCTCCACCTTCGAACCGGGAAGGAGCTGCTCCGACTTGCCGTCGCGCTCGCGGTAGAGCTTGGCATTCGCCGCCAGCGCCGAGTGCACCGGGACCGCGGGGGTCGGTATCGGGGGAGGCGGTACGAAGTGGCTCCAGGACCACACACCCACCGCCACGGCGATGCTTGCCGCGGCGAGAAGCGGCCAGCGTCGCGAGGGGGACTTCCGCTGTTCCTGAGCGGGAACGGCCTGATCCCCGGGCCAGTGGTGCAGCGCCTGCTCCATCTCTCCGGCGCTCGCATAGCGGCGGGCCGGATCGGCCTCGAGCGCACGCTCGATCGCATTCACGAAACCACCGGGCAGATCGGATCTCACGTCTCGCAGCCGATTCCGCTTTCCGGTCCGATGGTTCTCGATGAGCTCGTTGAAGGTGGAGGCGTCGACGGGATAGCGGCGGGTCACGAGGCGATAGAGCAGAACCCCAAGCGAGTAGATGTCCGATGACGGCGTGGCCTTCGCCCCGGCGAGAACTTCCGGCGCGACGGCGAGCGGTGTGCCGTAGACCGATTCTGCTCCATCACGCGCGCTCAGCTCGGCGGGCAGGAAGGCCGCGGCCGCGCCGAAGTCCATGAGCACGACCCGGCCGCTCCCCTCCTCGCGCATGACGTTCTGGGTTTTCACGTCACGGTGCACGAGGCCCTTCTTGTGTATGGCGGAAAGGGCCTGGCACAACGCGACTCCGATCGTCACCGCCTCGTGCGCGCTTCTCTGGCCCGAGATGGTGATCATCTGCTCGAGCGTTTGGCCTTGGATGAGGTCCGTCCAGAGTCCCGGTCGGGCTTGATGAGTGTCGGCGCCGTGGACCGTGACGACGTGCTCGGACCGGACCTGCGCGAGCATTCGAGCCTCGCCGATGAATTGCTCGGTCGCGCGCGTGGACCCGGCGCGATCCGACGAGAGGAGCTTGAGGGCCACGTCGCGCCGGAGGCGCGTATCGAGCGCGCGGAAGACCTCGCCGAAGGCTCCGTCCCCGATCTTCTCCCCCACTTCCAGGTGCCCCCACGTGAACGGGAGCGGAATGCTGGGTGGAGGGTCGACGTGGGCTGCGACGACCGACTCGAGGATTCGGAGCGCCTCGATGCTGTCGGTGCTGTCCGGGTCGGCTTCCAGAGCGTGATCCCAGTCCACAGGGTTGCCGTCCGCGATGGTCTGGGCCAGCTCCAGGAGCCGCTTGTGCCGGTTGTCGTCTTCGGGAGTCACGCCAGCCTCCTCGAGTGTGCGCCTCGGGCGGCGCTACCTGCGCCATCCATGACTAGAACGCCTCGATCGGCGTCATTTGCACAGGATAAAGAACCGGGGAGGGGCCCGCCAGCGGACGGAGGTGGGCCCTGGGTCAGCGCTTGGGTGTTTGGGGGGGCGGGGACGCGGGGACGACCGGCTGCCCGTCCAGGACCTGGCGGACGGTCTGGGAGAGGCTCTCCAGCGTGAACGGCTTCTGGAGGAAGGCCACCCCCTCGTCCAGCACCCCGTGGCGGACCACGGTGTCGTCGGTGAATCCCGAAACGAAGAGGATCCGGGTTTCAGGCCGGCGCGTGCTCAACCGCTCCGCCAACTCGCGGCCGCCCATGAGAGGCATGACCACGTCCGTGAGGAGGAGGTGGATCGGTCCCTTGTGGCTTGCCTCGACCTCGAGGGCGCGCACGCCGTTCTCAGCCTCCAGCACCCTGTATCCGTGGAACTCGAGGAGGTCCTTGCCGATCGAGCGCACCCCCGGCTCGTCCTCGACGAGGAGGACGGTCTCCCCTCCTCGCGCGCGGAGGTTCGGCGCGACCGGCGGAGGCGCCGGTTGGGCGGCCGGCTCCTTGAGGGGCAGATGCACGGTGAAGGTCGAGCCCCGTCCTGGCTCGCTTCGAACGCTCACGCCCCCGCCGTTTTGCCGCGCGACTCCGTAGACGGTGGAGAGCCCGAGCCCGGTTCCCTTCCCCGGGCCCTTGGTCGTGAAGAACGGCTCGAAGATCCGCTCGAGCGTCTTCGTTTCCATGCCCACTCCCGTGTCTTCCACGCGGAGCACGCAGTAGCGGCCCGGTCGATCGAGGTTGAGCTCGCGCGCCTCCGGCTCGCCGACCTCGCTCGTGGCGACCGCGATGCGAAGCCGCCCGCCGTGGGGCATCGCGTCGCGCGCGTTGACCGCGAGATTCATGATCACCTGCTCGAGCTGTCCGCGGTCGCACCGGACGTGAACCGGCGAGGCATCGCAAGAGCACGTGATCTCGACGTCTTCCCCGATCAGCCGCCGGAGCATGCCCTCGATCTCCCCGACCACGACGTTCGCGTCGAGCACCTGGGGGGCGAGCACCTCGTTCCGGCTGAACGTGAGGAGCTGCCGCGTGAGCATCGCGCCGCGTGCGCTCGCGCCGTGGATCGACTCGGCCTTTTCCTTCTCCTTCGATCCCGCCGGGAGATCCTTCCGGAGGAGCTCGCTCTGCGTCATGATCACGGTGAGGAGGTTGTTGAAGTCGTGGGCCACGCCCCCCGCGAGCACGCCGAGCGCTTCCATCTTCTGGGCCTGGCGCAGCTGTTCCTCGCTGACCCGGAGCGCCTCTTCGGAATCGTGAAGCGCCTGCTCCGCCTTCTGTCGCTGGGTCACGTCGGTCGCGACGCCGATCACGCCCTGGATCGCTCCGCTCCCGTCCTTGAGGGGCGCGTAGCGGACGTCGAAGTGGATGCCGCCCAGATCGACGCTCGCCTCGATCTCCTCCCCGGACAGAGCGCGCCTCACGTGGTCGAGAACGTCCGCGTAATCCTTGTAGAGCACGTACACGGACTTCCCCACCACCTCACCGGGCTTCAGCCCCAGCGCTCCGAGGCCATGGCCCTCGGAGACGGTGAAGATTCCGTCGCGGTCGATCGCGAACAGGACGATTGGCGCGGACGCGATCACGGCACGCAGGCGCTCCTCCACCCGCTCGAGGGCACGCTGCGCGCGACGCATCTCGGTGACGTCGCGGAAGCTCACGAGAAGAACGTCCTCGTCCTCGTGCCGGAACCGGTTGGCCGCGACTTCCGCCGAGCGCTCTTCGCCGAATCGAGTTTGGAGCGTGCACTCGAGCGCGATGGGCGATCCGCCGGCGAGGCAGGCGTCGTAGGACGCGCTCAGCCGGTCCCACTCGTCCGGCGTGTGGAGGTCCGCGAGGACGCGCTCCTGGATCTCGGCGGGCGAGAAGCCGAGGATCGCGCACGCCGCGGGATTGGCGAGCGTGATGCCGAACGTGCCGGGGCGCACCATCAGGATTCCGTCCACGTTGCGCTCGTAGAGGAGCCGGTAGCGCATCTCCGAGCGGCGCAGGCCCTCGAGTCCGGTCAGGTCCTGGATCATGACCATGATCTCGTCGGGCGTTCCATTGGGTCCGCAAATCGGAAGCGTGGTGAGGTAGAGGAGCCCTTCGCCGGCGTTCCCGACCGTCCCGCGAAGCTCCTGATGGCTGACCGCGGCATCGCTCGACGTGCGGGCGACCGGGCACTCGGCGCATGGGCCGCCGAGGCGCGCGCACACCGATGCGCAGCTCGAACCGATCCAGGATCCGCCGCCCTCCGGCGGGAAGAGGTCGCACATCGCGCGATTCGCCCAGCCGATCTTTGCGTCGCGGTCGGTCACGAAGACGAACGTGTCGGTCTGGCCGACGAACGCGGCGAACTTCTGCCGCTCCCGATCGAGCAGGCGGAGATGGCTGTCGAGCGTCTTGAACCATCGCTCGTCGCGCGAGCGCTGGCCCTGGTAGCGCGCGATCTCGTCGTGGAAATGGGCCTTGGCGGCGAGGATCGCCGCGAGTGACGCGATCCGTTCCTCGCGCTCGGGGTCGTCCCCGTCCTCCCAGGGCAGGCAGATGGCTCCGAGCACCTGCTCGCCGGCGGACAGCGGGAACGCGCGTAGCGGGCAGGTCTCACCGCTCGCCTCACGTTGCGCCCTCGCTCCGGTCCGGGCAGCCTCGAGCGCGGCACTCTTGAACGCGGATCGATGACGCTCGCGCGCTTCGGGCGAGCCGTGCCAGAGATCGCGCAGCGGCTGGCTGCCGTCGGCGAGAAAGATCGCGGCCGCGCCGACGCCGGCTTCCTCGGCGAGGAGCGCCGCCCCTTCGACGAGCGCCTCGTCGAGGCTCTCGAGGCTCAGCAAACGCGCGAGCCTGGCGGTGGAGGAGGGTTCGGTGCTCACGATGCTCCGTGGCCGCGCGCATCGTAGGCGCGGGCGAGCCAGTCGGCCACGCGCTCGACCCTGGCCACCGAGGCCTCGTCGAAGGCACCGACCTGGTGGCTGTCGATGTCGATCTGTCCGTGGATGACATCGCCGGAGCGGATGAGGACCACCAGCTCGGAGCGCGTGGAAACACTGCACGCGAGGTAGTTCGTGATCTCGCGGACGTCGGGGATGTTCATGTTCCGCCGCTCGGCGACCGCGGTGCCGCACACGCCGTTCCCGACGCCGATGAACACGTGGTCAGTGGGCGCGCCGACGAACGGGCCGAGGCGGAGCATGTTGTCGGAGAAAAGCTCGTACACGCCGGTCCAGTCGAAGCGCGGATCGGAGCGGCTCAAGCCTTCAACGGCGGTCTCGAGAAGGCGTTGGAGCCCCGCCCCGCTCGCGGCCAT
The DNA here is from genome assembly GCA_035273905.1 of Candidatus Eiseniibacteriota bacterium. Lineage (GTDB taxonomy): Bacteria > Eisenbacteria > RBG-16-71-46 > SZUA-252 > SZUA-252 > WS-9. The sequence goes on from DATEOQ010000021.1 coordinate 8,133, forward strand.
CTCGTCCAGGTGGGCGATCAGATCGTCGATTTCCATTCAGCCAAAGATCGGTAGGTTGGGGAGCGCTCTTTAGCGTCCTGCGGAGGGCTGCCAAGCAGGCAAGTTGTTGGGAATAAACGTGCAAAGGGCCCTGGCGAGCCGGACGGGCCGGTCACGGAACCGCGGAGGGCCCGTACGGGTGGATGACGTTGTGGCAGGACGGATGTAGTTTACGTTCGCCCGTCGACCGATTCGCCCACGACAACCTCGGAGGAACCCTCGATGCTGCGCCGCGTCTCCCTCGCGCTCGCCTTCGCCGCCCTGTCGGCGGCCCCCGCTCTGGCTCAGCACGACCACCACGCCGCACCCTCATCCGGCTCGGCCGCACCCCTCCTCGAGGGACTCGGCTCGGCGCACCGCGAGATCAAGACCAACGCGCCGCTCGCGCAGAAGTACTTCGATCAGGGGCTCCGGCTTGCGTACGGCTTCAACCACGAGGAGGCGAAGCGGGCGTTTCTCGAAGCCGCGCGACTCGACTCCACGTGCGCGATGGCGTGGTGGGGCGCGGCGCTCGTGCTCGGTCCGAACATCAACCTGCCGATGAGCCCGGAGGCGGAGACGGAAGCGTACCGCTACGCGCAGCGCGCGCTCGCCTGCAAGGGGGCGCCACCACTCGACCG
>DATEOQ010000022.1:0-8880 GCA_035273905.1 Candidatus Eiseniibacteriota bacterium
GTACGCCCGGGTCCGAGAGAGCCGCACACCTTGGCGCGAGGCGAACAGAAAAGGTCCTGTGGGGCGATACCGCCGCAGGGTCGGCAGGACGTCTCGGCCGAGCGCATACGTGCGCGCATAGCCTCCCTTGAACCCGACAACCGTGACCTCTCCACGCTTTATGTCCAGATCCGACACCTGGAGCGAGAGCGCTTCGCTGATCCGGCAGCCGTAGCGGTAGAGCATGGTCACGAGGAGCAGGTCACGAGGCCCACGCTCGCGAGCGACGCGAAAGAGAGCCGCGAGTTGGTCCCGGTCCAGGTACTTAATCCGAGGTGGACAATTCATGCGTCCCAACGGTCCGACCCACGGGTTACGGCGTTACTGGGGAGTCGAGCGGAACGATAAAGTCGTATTGTTCACGTGGTCAAGGCCCGGTGTTGGACCGCTGCTCCTTTCGACCGCGCCGGACTGGGAAGATGGCTCGCAAAGCAAGGGCCTTGACACAGGTGGACCGTGTGGTATTGTTGGGTCCGATGAAACCCGAGGAGCTAGCACGAGAGCTTGGAGTCAGCGGGAAGACGTTGCGCCAGTGGCTACGGGAGGAGTTTCCGAGGCCGAAGGGCGAGCGCGGGAAGCATTGGGACCTCGCGGACGAGCAGGTCGCGGCTGCGCGCAGGCGATTTGGCCAGCGGTTTCAGCGCGCCAATAGTCGGGAAGGGATGGTCACGACGACGCTGGCCGTTCCGGACGACCTCCACGAGCGGCTACGTGCCACGGCTGAGCGGTCCCGTCGCGCCGTCAACGACGTGGTCCGAGAGGCCGTGGCCGAGTGGCTATCACAGAACGACCGGGAGCCGAGCGCACGGCCGCACCTTCGGCTCCTCCAATACAGCCGCCGATTCCTCGAAGCGGCCGAGGAGCTTGCCCGACGTGGGGGGGACGGGTACCGCTTCCCGGTGCCGCAGTACCTTGCCTGTCACTCAATCGAGTTGGCTCTGAAGGCCCACCTGTCGCACAAGGGCGCGAGCGGGAGGACCCTGCGGAACAGGGTCGGGCACGACCTGGAGGCCGCACTGGAGCTCTCAGACCAGGGAGTCAAGGACCTGCTCGACAAGAACCACGTCGCGGCCATTCGGGTGATGAATCCCGAATACTCGGGGAAGGACCTGGAGTATCCGCCCAACTCCACAGGCATGCGCAGCGCTGCGCCGTGGCCATTACTTTACGGAGCCGCCAGCATCCTTAATATCGCGCTGGACGGAATCTTCCACCGCGAGGGTCGCAGGTGAAGCAGCTTGGAAGAGTCTACCTGCGCAAGAAGCGCGACCCCGTGACCGGGAAAGACGGTCGGGGGGAACGGCCCACCCGCACACTCTGAGCGTCGGAAGGGGTCGGGAGCGGTTGACCACACGGTCGGTTTCGTTGCAGGATATGGCACTTCGGCACGGGATGGGGCTGTAGCTCAATTGGGAGAGCGCTTGACTGGCAGTCAAGAGGTAGCGAGTTCGATCCTCGCCAGCTCCACCACTTTACGGAGTCCGATTGTAATTTCGATGTAGCTCCGGGCACGATCATCGTCCTCCGCCCCTGCCTGGGTCCGCCCGACGGGGGCGGAGCCGTATTGGATGCATCGGCAGCGACAAGCCAGAACGTGAGGTGGGGATGCTTCATCAGGAGATAACTGCGTCTCTAGATGGACGGGATCGGCAAGTGCTGGTTATGGGCGCACCGGACGCATGTCCGATCTGTCATCACAAGGTAGTCCCGAGGCTGGCAAAGGCCGTGACGGATGGCCTGTTGAACCCAGATCGCCTTCAGGTGGCGTATCTGTGTCCGAACCGCGAGTGCCGTCGTATGTTTATTGCCGTCTTCAAGACGCCAGAGGGGCACCAGCAAGGTACCTTCTTCCTGGAGGAGATTCTCCCCACCACGCCTATCGTGACGGAGTTTTCGAAGGAGATTCGCGACCTTTCGCCCCGGTTCGTGGCCGTCCATAACGACGCCGAGGCGGCTGGGGCGCACAGGCTCAAGGAACTTGAAGGAATGGGATTGCGGAAGGCCATTGAGTTCCTCGTGAAGGACTTCGCGATGCGAGGTCAGGATGAAGCAAGCGTGGCTGTGATTCAGAAGATGCAACTCGCGCAGGTGATCGAGAGCTACTGCGATGATGCGAAGCTCAAGGCGGCAGCTAAGCGCGCGATATGGCTCGGGAACGACGAGTCCCATTACGCGAGGAGATGGAGCGCGAAGGACGTGAACGACCTTCGGACTCTTGTCCGGATCACGGTCTCCTGGATCGAGAGGGAAGTGCTGACGGAGCAGTTCACTGAATCGATGCCCGATCCCGCATGATCCGACCCTCACGAGGCGAGTGATATCTGCGCCTTGGTGCGAGCCCTATGAACTCGGACTTTCCTCAAGCCCGAGCTGCGGTCGAGAAGTTCCCCATTTGGGTGAACGAGCTTGCTGCGACCCTTCCCGCTCCCGTTTTAATTAAGGTCGGCGGCAGAACTCGATGGGAACACGAGAGCAAAACCCCGCTGGAGTTACAGGTCGCGAAGGCCGTCCGTTTGGCGACCTCACTTCGAGCCGCCCTGGCCCTAGCGGACCTCCGCCTGACGACGGAAGCGTCCTCTCTTCTTCGCATGATCGGTGACATCAACGGGGAGATCGGGTTGCTAGCGGAGGCACTCGTTGCCGGTAGATTGACGAAGGAACAGCAGGATTTTCTCGATCAAAACTTCAGTTACCTCCCATCGACTCCGGAGCAACTGGCCGCGCGGGAACCGGTCCGAATCGTCGGGCGGGGAACCGTCGCGAAAGCCCGCGCGCGGCTCTTCAGAGCCCCCAAGGCAGCAGTAGAAGAGGACGCTCGGAGAGTCGCCTATTTGCATTCGGGTCACGATGGATACGTGCACGCGAAGTACAGTACGGCGATGGAACTCTTCAATGGGCGGTACTTCATGCTCGTCGGTTCTGAGTCCGAGGCGCAGGTTCGATCAGCAAAGATCGCGGTTGCGGGCAAGACAGTTGAATCGGTTCAGTCCTTACGCTTGATGGCCAAGATTCGAGGTCTCGACAAGCTTCGCGATGATTTAAGGGCTGCGGAGGTGGCCGTAATGAAGGAGCACGAGGAGGCGGTTGAGAGCTAAGATCTCGAGCGTCGAGCGGTGCTCCGCCGACCGCTCGTCTAGGGCAGGTCCGGCTTCCCGCCACCCACAGCCCCGCTCCGCCACGCCACAGCAGCCTGCAGCGCACGATCCGCATCGACGAAATTGAGCCCGTTCGCCCCGTCCATCCCCACGTAGTTGAACCGCAAGCTCTCGATCAGGTACCTCAGCCCGCGCTCCATTGCGAAGGCGGGCGTGCCCGGCATCCGGCTCCTGGGCGCCGTCGCGAGGAACGCGGTGTGGAGGCTGTCGGCCCGCACGAAGAGATCGAGGATACGGTTCCCGAAGGCAGTCTCCGCGAGATGGCCCGAGCGGAGCTCTTCCCGGGCGTGCGCGAGATCGGAACAGATTCGATTGAATTCGGGTACTTGAGCGGAGAGGTCCACCGCGCCGTGCGCCGCGCCGGGCATGAACAGGGCGAGGCCGGCGGCCGCTGCCGCGGCAAGGAGAAGCGCGCGTTGGGCTCGGGGCAGGACCCCGGGCGCGGTTCGGACTGCGTTCATGTTGGCCTTCCTTAGCGAGGCCACCCGGCCTCACACATAAAATTTCGGTCCCGAGGCACGTATCCTTGACTAGAAACCGCCCGGCGTTTTGCATCCGCCTCTCGATTTGCCCGCGCCCGGGTCCCTCGATTGACGGAGGAACGCCGCTCTGGTAGCTTTCACGCACATGTTCCATCGCTTGAATCCCATTCATTTCAAACGACTTTCCCCGGTTTGGGCAGGTATCGCCCTCGTTCTGGCCATGGCCCTCCCGGCCCAGGCTCAGGACCGAGTCGTGCCCAACACCCCGCCCAAGCCCAGGGTGCCCATTTACGATCCGGGGCAGCCGGTCGAGCGGAAGGTCCTGAAGAACGGGGTGCGGATCCTGGTCCAGGAGCAGCGGACCAGCGAGCGGGTGGGCGGCGTGGTCGCCCTCCGGATGGGGACTCTCTACGAGACCGAGGACGAGAGCGGGCTCGGGCAGGTCCTCATGAAGGCCATGCTCGCGGCCACCACCACCCGGTCGCCGGTCCAGATGCAGCTCGAGCTCACCGGCGCGGACAACGCGAAGCTCGCGTCGGGCGCCGGATCCGACATCGGCCAGATCTCCATCGGGACCACGCGCGAGCGTTCCGCGAAGGCGGTGGAGCTCCTCTCCGACGTGGTGCTCCATCCAGCATTTCCGGACACTGCGTTCGAATCGGCCAAGGCGCTGTACCTCGGGAAGGCGACCGATGAGCTGGAAAGCCCTCTGGCCGCGTCGTACGCCCTCTTCCTCCGCACCCTGTATCGGGGGAGCGCGTTCGAGCGCCCTGCCTATGGCATGGTCCACTCGATCGCGGCCGCGCGGCGCAGCGACATCGTCGCGCTCTATCGGAAGCTCTTCGTGGGCGGCAACGTCACGGTCGCCTTCGTGGGGAACTTCGACGGCAAGAAGATGATGGCGCAGCTCGAACAGGCGTTCAGCGGGCTGCCCGACGGGGCCGCACCCGCGCGCGTCGGAGGCGAGGTGACCGCGGCAACGGCGGATACACTCGTCCAGGAAGATCGCCCCATTCTCGCGAACGCCGTGACGTTCGGCTTCCCGGCACCGGGCTATGACGACCCCGACTATCCCGCGTTCATGGTCGTGGATTCGTACCTGCGGTCCGGCGATCGCTCGCCCATCACCTACTGGCTGCCCGAGCGGCAGATCGCGACCGGCGTCGGCGTGCTCTATCCGCCGTACCCCAAACGCTCCTCGCTGGCGATCTATTACGGGGCGACGGCCGCGAATCTCCCGGCCGCGCGCGATACCGTTCTCTCGGTGATGCGCGGCCTCGCCAAGAATCCCCTCGAGGAAGGCGAGTGGGGCGTCCAGATCCGGCGCGTGCAGAACTCCTTCTTCGAAGATCAATCCAACCCGCTCGTCCGCGCTCGCAATCTGTCGCGCTACGAGACCGAGGGGGTTGGGCTCGATTACCCGCAGCGTTTCGAGACGCGGCTGCTCCAGCTCCACCCGGATGACGTTCGCGCGACGGCCGAGAAGTGGTTCACGCACTCCGTAGAGGCGATGCTCGTACCGACGCAGAGTGGGTCCCGCCCCTAGCGCGATTCGGCGCTTCCGCGGGCGAGGGGAGGGGGAGTGAACGATCCGGTCGGGCTGATCCTTCTCCTGCCGCCGCTTCTCTTCGCGCTGACCTTCCACGAAGCCGCGCACGGATGGATGGCGCTCCGTCTGGGCGACCCGACCGCGAAGCTCCTCGGCCGGCTCACGCTGAATCCCCTCGTGCATCTCGATCCGCTCGGCACGCTCATCTTCATCATCCCGCCGCACATCGGCTGGGCGAAGCCCGTGCCGGTCGACGTTCGCTACCTGAAGCATCCCCGGCGCGACATGATGTGGATCGCGCTCGCCGGCCCGGTCTCGAACATCATCCTCGCGTTCGCCTTCGGGATGGTCCTCCGCGGAATGAATGCCGTCGGACACGACTTCTCGAGCCCGGCGGAGCGCGCCCTGGTCAACATGGTGGCCTGGAGCGTCGTCCTCAACCTGAGCCTCGCCGCGTTCAACATGATCCCGATCTTCCCGCTCGACGGCTCCAAGGTCCTGACCGGGCTCTTGAGCCCGACCGCCGCGGCGCGCTTCCAGCAGCTCGAGCCCATAGGGCCGATCATCCTGCTCGGGATCATCCTCATCGGGTCGTTCTCCGGAGTGAGCGTGATCGGACGAATCATCTCGCCCGTCACGAGCACGCTCGGCTCGCTCTTCACGGGAGGGATCCTGTGACCGCTGCGGCGAAGCCGCGCATCCTGAGCGGCATGCGTCCGACGGGGAAGCTCCACCTGGGAAACTACCTCGGCGCGCTCCAGAACTGGGTGGCGCTCCAGGACTCCTCCGAGAACCTCCACATGGTGGCCGACTGGCACGCGCTGACGACCGACTACGAGCACGTCGATCAGCTCGAGCCGAACACGCGCGAGATGGTGATCGACTGGCTCGCCGCGGGCATCGATCCGGAGAAGAGCCCGGTGTTCATCCAGTCGCGGGTGAAGGAGCACGCGGAACTCCACCTCCTCTTCTCGATGCTCGTGACGACGGCGCGCCTCGAGCGGAATCCGACGGTGAAGGAGCAGATCCGGGATCTGAACCTCGAGGAGACGGTGAGTTACGGGCACCTCGGCTACCCGGTGCTCCAGGCGGCGGACATCCTGCTCTACAAGGCGAACCTCGTTCCGGTCGGCGAGGACCAGGTGCCGCACGTGGAGCTGACGCGGGAGATCGCGCGGAAGTTCAACGCACTCTACGGCGACGTCTTTCCGGTGCCCGAGGCGAAGCTGACCAAGTTCGCCCGCGTGCCGGGTCTGGACGGACGGCGGATGAGCAAATCGATGGGGAACACGGTGCTCCTCTCGGACTCGCCCGAGGAGATCGCGGCCAAGATCCGCACCGCCTACACGGACCCGAAGAAAATCCGCGCGACCGACCCAGGAAATCCGGACGGATGCGTCGTGTTCGCGTATCATCGCGCCTTCAACGCGGACCAGGCGCCCCAAATCGACCAGCTCTGTCGTGCGGGACAGCTCGGCTGCGTGGCCGACAAGAAGGACCTGGCGCAGGTGCTGGCGGATCAGCTCGCTCCCTTCCGCGAACGGCGGAAGGAGCTCGAGGCGGACCCGAAGCGGGTGACCGAGGCCTTGAAGCACGGCGAGGAGAAGGCGCGCGCGATCGCGCAGCGCACGATGGCGGAAGTCCGGGAGGCGATGAAGCTGCCATGAGTGACGGACCGGACGAGAAGGTCGAGGTCGCGACGGAGGCTCCGGCCGCGGAGACCGTGAGCGAAGGCGCTCCCACGGTCGCCGAAGCGCCTGCCCCAACCGCCGCAACCGCCGATCCATCCGCGAACGGCGCCGTGGGGCACTCGTCGATCCGCGTGCACGTCCCGGCCTTTGATGGTCCGCTCGATCTGCTCCTTCATCTCATCCAGCAGAACGAGCTCGACATCCGCGACATTCCGATCGCGAAGATCACCCGGCAGTACCTCGAGACGCTCGAGCTCATGCGCGAGCTGGACCTCGAGGTGGCGGGTGAGTTCCTCGTGATGGCCGCAACCCTGATGCGCATCAAGGCGCGGATGCTCCTGCCTCCGGCAGTAACCGAGGAGGAAGAGGAAGATCCGCGCGAGACCCTCGTGCGCCAGCTCCTCGAGTACAGCCGGTTCAAGGAGGCAGCTCAGGACCTGATGAAGCTCGAGGCCGAGCGACGGCTCCACTGGGAGCGGGGCGCTCCAGCGCAGCTCGAGGATCCGGAGTCGCGCGAGCTCCTGCCGGTGAGCATGTTCCGCCTGCTCGACGCGCTGAAGGGCGTGCTCTCGCGTCAGGTGCCGCCGATCGTGCACACGGTGCACGCGGAGCCGATCTCGCTGGAGGAAGCGATCGGGCTCATGCGCACGCAGCTCGGCTCCAAGCCGAAGCTCCTGTTCGAAGAGCTGCTCGAAGCCTTCGTGACGCGCATCGAGAAGATCACGGCGTTCCTGGGGCTGCTCGAGCTCCTGAAGCAGGGGTCCATCCACGCGACGCAGGAATCGCTCTTCGGACCGATCTGGATCGAATGGCAGGGGGATCAGCCGCAGCTCGACGAAACCACGCAGACCGAATTCGCTGGGGAGGAGGTGGACACGTGACGCCGACACCGAAGCAGATCCTCGAGGCCCTTCTCTTCGCCAGCGACGCTCCGGTGCCGCTCGCGACGCTGGTCGAAGTGCTGGACGGCCCTGCGCCGCCCGAGGTCACCGAGATCCTGACGGAGCTGGGACGCGAGTACGAGGAGAGCGAACGAGGCGTGGCCCTGGCCGAGATCGCGGGGGGGTTCCAGATCCTCTCGCGTCGCGAATGCGCCCCCTGGATCGAGGAGATGCTCCGCTCGCGGCGCAAGGCGCGGCTCTCGCGCGCGGGACTCGAGACCCTGGCCATCGTCGCCTACAAGCAGCCGATCACGAAGGTCGAGATCGACGGCATCCGCGGCGTCGACTCCGGCGGCTCGCTCCACACGCTCCTCGAGCGCAATCTCGTCCTGATCCGCGGCCGGTCCAAGGCGGTCGGCCGCCCGCTCCTCTACGGCACCACGCCCGACTTCCTGTCGTACATGGGCATCAACGAGCTCTCGGATCTCCCCGAGCTGAAGGAGCTGGGAAGCGTCCTCGAGAAGCGCGAACGCCTGCATGGGCTGGATGACGCGTCCCGGGTAGACGCGGTGGAAGGTCCCGACTTGTTCCAGCCCGACGTCGCGACGGATCCGGCTCCCGACGCAGAGCCGTCCTCGAAGGCCGAGGCGGAGACGCCGGCCGAAGAGGTGATGAGCCCCGAGGGTGCGGCTTAACCAATTCCTCGCGCGCGGCGCGGGGGGCTCCCGCCGCGAAGCCGACGGCTGGATCCGCGATGGACGCGTGCTCGTGAACGGCGCGCCGCCGAACGGCATGGGCATGGACGTCGATCCCGCCCAGGACCGCGTGACCCTCGACGGATCCCCGGTCCGCCTTCCCGAAGCGCACCGCTACCTCGCCTATCACAAGCCCGCCGGATTGCTCGTGAGCCGGAAGAGCCAGGGCGGCAAGCGGACCATCTTCGAGTCGCTCGGAGCGCGCGTTCGCGGTCTCCACGCCGTCGGCCGCCTCGATCACGAATCGGAAGGACTCCTGCTCCTCACCGACGACGGCGATCTCTCCGAAGCGCTCCTCCATCCGAGGACCGGCATCGTGCGGCGGTAC
>DATEOQ010000023.1:0-2101 GCA_035273905.1 Candidatus Eiseniibacteriota bacterium
AAGTGATCCGGCAGAAGCCCGCCGCGGCGAAGGGGCAGTACCTCAAGAGCATCACGCTCAGCTCGACGATGGGACCGCCGGTGCGGCTGGATCCCGCAGCGATCCAGGCCGGACTCAAGGCCTAACCGGCCCGTCCCTGACGGACCTGAAACGGAGACTTCGATGGCCATCGCAGAAAAGGAACAGGAAGTCCGCGAGCTGGCGGAGCTTCTGGCCAACGCGAAATCGATCTACCTGACCGATTTCCAGGGCATGAACGTGGATCTGGTGTCGCGCATGCGGCGGAAGCTCCGCGACGCGAAGGTGGAGTACCGCGTCGCGAAGAACACGCTCACGAAGCGCGCGCTCAAGGATCACGGCGTGACTTCGCTCGACAGCTACCTCGAAGGACCGACGGGCATCGCCTTCGGCCCCGACGAGGTGAGCGCGGCGAAGATCCTCGCCGACTTCAGCAAGGAATTCGAGAAGCCGGCCCTGAAGGCGGCGTACGTGGCCGGCCACGTGTACGGGCCGGATGGAATCAAGAGCCTGGCGGCGCTTCCCTCGCGGGAAGTCCTCCTGGGCCAGTTCATCGGCGGTCTTCGTTCGCCCATGCAGGGCGTCGTGGGGGTCCTCGCCGGGTCCCTGCGGCAGATGGTGGGCGTCGTCGACGCTATCGGTAAGAAGAAGCAGGCGTAAGCCGCGGTCCCATCCCCCGCGGCGCCGCCCGGGGAAACCTGAAGGAGGAAGACGAACGTGGAAGCAGCGACGAAGGACCAGCAGATCATCACGCTCCTCGAGGGCATGACGATGCTCGAGGTGTCGGGTCTCGTGAAGAAGCTCGAGGACCACTTTGGCGTGACGGCGGCGATGCCGATGATGGCCGCCATGCCGGGGATGGGCGGCGGTGCTGGCGCCGCGGCGGCGGTCGAGGAGAAGACGGAGTTCGACGTCGTTCTCATGGGCGCCGGCGACAAGAAGATCCAGGTCATCAAGGTCGTGCGCGAGGTGACGGGCCTCGGTCTCAAGGAGGCGAAGGATCTCGTGGACGGCGCGCCCAAGCCGGTGAAGGAGAAGGTCTCCAAGGAGGAGGCGCAGTCGATCAAGACGAAGCTCGAGGAGAATGGGGCCACGGTCGAGATCCGCTGATTTCCTCCCCTCATCGGGGCGACGCTAAGGGCTTTACCGAAAGGGTGTACACGACGTGAAAGCGAGCCGCGGCAAGGAGCGACGGAGCTTCAGCAAGATCGAGCGGGAGTGGGATATCCAGATCCCCAACCTGCTCGACGTGCAGCTGGATTCGTTCCGGAATTTCCTTCAGGCCGATATCGACCCACTGAAGCGCAAGCTGGAAGGGCTTCAGGAGGTCTTTGCGAGCGTATTTCCGATCAGCGATCCGCGCGAGTTCTTCTCGCTCGAGTTCGTTCGTTACGACCTCGGCGAGCCCAAGTACTCCGTGGACGAGTGCCAGGAGCGGGACCTGACGTACTCGGTTCCGCTCAAGGCGACCCTTCGCCTGCGCATCCGTGAGGACACGGACGAGGGGCGGAAGGACAAGAGCATCATCGAGCAGGAGGTCTACCTCGGCGAGCTGCCGATCATCACCGACAAGGGGACCTTCATCATCAACGGCGCCGAGCGCGTCATCGTGAGCCAGCTCCACCGCTCGCCCGGCGTGTTCTTCGACGAGTCGTCGCATCCGAGCGGCAAGAAGCTCTTCACGGCGCGGATCATTCCGTACCGCGGCTCCTGGGTCGAGTTCAGCCTGGACGTGAACGACATCATGTACGTCCACATCGACCGCAAGCGGAAGCTGCCGGTGACGGTGCTCCTGAAGGCTCTCGGGTACGTGTCGGACCGCGAGATCCTCCAGCTCTTCTATGAGACGGAGGAGGAGGAGATCGGCGGAGCGCGCTCCAAGAAGGAGCCGGACTGCCTCGGCAAGGTCTCGGCGGAAGACGTGGTGGACGAGAAGACGGGCGAGGTCCTGCTCGAGGCCAACGAGATCATCTCGATGGAGCGGATCGAGGGGCTTCGCAAGGCGGGCTTCACCACGGTCAAGGCGTTCGTCATCCCGCACAGCGACGAGGCGGACATCCTTCGCAACACGCTCAAGAAGGAC
>DATEOQ010000024.1:0-3413 GCA_035273905.1 Candidatus Eiseniibacteriota bacterium
AGGAGGCCATCGACATGGCCTACTACATCGCCGCCGAGGGCCGGCGCTCCTTCGGCGTCACCGCGCCGTCCGAGCTTCCGAACAAGTTCGCCATGTCGATCCGCCAGCCGATGGGGGTGTGCGGGCTCATCACGCCGTGGAACTTCCCGATGGCGATCCCGTCCTGGAAGATCTTTCCGGCGCTCGTGACCGGGAACACCGTGGTCATCAAGCCCGCCACCGACACGCCGGCGTCGGCGCACCACCTCGTCGAGGTCCTCGTCGAGGCGGGAGTGCCCGAGGGCGTGCTGAACCTGGTGCACGGCGGCGGATCCGCGGTCGGCGTTCCGCTCTCGGAGAGCCCCGGCGTCGCGATGGTTTCCTTCACGGGCTCCTCGGAAGTGGGCAAGACCATCGCGGAGCGCACCGCGAATTCGCTCAAGCGGCTCTCGCTCGAGCTCGGCGGCAAGAACGGGCAGATCGTGCTGGCGGACGCGGACCTCGACCTCGCGGTCGAGGGGGCGCTCTGGGGCGCGTTCGGCACGACGGGACAGCGCTGCACGGCGACGAGCCGTCTCATCGTCGAGAAGCCGGTGCACGACGCGATGGTCGCGCGGTTGATCGAGCGCGTGCAGAAGCTCAAGCTCGGAGACGGACTCGAGGCGGGAACGGATGTCGGTCCCGTGGTGAATCGCGGCCAGCGGGATCGTGTGGACAGCTACGTCCAGATCGGGAAGGGCGAGGGGGCGAAGCTCGTCGCGGGCGGCTCGCCCGCCGAGGAGGGAGCCCTCGCGCAGGGACACTTCTACAAGCCGACCATCTTCGATCAGGTGACGCCCTCCATGCGCATCGCGGTGGAGGAGATCTTCGGCCCGGTGCTCTCGGTGATCACGGTCTCGTCGTTCGAGGAGGCGATCCAGGTGCTCAACAACACGCCCTACGGCCTGAGCTCCTCGATCTACACGGCCGACGTGAATCGCGCCATGCGCGCGATCCGCGACATCGAGGCGGGCATCACGTACGTCAACGGCCCGACGATCGGCGCCGAGGTGCAGCTTCCGTTCGGCGGCGTGAAGGAGACCGGAAACGGCCATCGCGAAGGCGGCCCGACCGTGATCGACGCGTTCACCGAGTGGAAGTCGGTCTACATCGACTACAGCGGCAAGCTCCAGAAGGCCCAGATCGACAGTTAGCTCGCCCTCGGGCGTTCGTGGGGATCGAACGGTGGCGGTGATACAGAGGCAGGCGCGCGGAGTGGACCTGGCGGCGGCGGACGCGTGTGCCGCTCCGCTCGTGCACGTGCTCCGCGACGAGCGCGTCGAGAGCATTCATCGCGGCCACGTCGCCGTGGTCGACGCCCAGGGGAATCTCCTCGCGTCCGCGGGTGAGCCCAGGGCTCTCATCTTTCCTCGCTCCGCGTTCAAGCCCTTCCAGGCGCTTCCCTTCGTGGAATCCGGCGCGTACGCCGCTTCGGGGCTCGGGAGCGACGCCCTTGCGCTCATCGCGGGCTCGCATACCGGCACGGACCGGCATGCCGCGATCGCGTACACGATCCTCAGCGCCGCGCACGCCGACGAATCGATGCTCCGGTGCGGCATCCATGCGCCGTACGACGAGCCGACCGCGGAGCGGCTCCGCAGCGCGCACGAAGAGCCGACGCCGGTGCGGCACAACTGTTCCGGCAAGCACGCGGGCATGATCCTCTTCGCTCGCTTCCTGGGAGCCCCGGTGGACACGTACGCTGATCCCCATCACCCTGTACAACGGCAGATCTTCGATCGCTTCGCGTCGCTCCTGGGCGAGCCCTGGGCCGATCCCGAGCCCGCCATTGACGGATGCAGCGCACCGACGCCGCGCATGCCGCTCCACACGCTCGCGCGCTCGTTCGCGCTCCTCGCGAGTGGACGGGATGCGGACGGCGCTCCGCTTCCGGCGCTCGCGACGATTCGGGACGCGATGCAGCAACATCCCGAGCTGGTGGCGGGACCCGGCCGCCTCGACACCCTCCTCATGAACGCGATTCCCTCCGCGGTCACCAAGGTGGGCGCGGAGGCGGTGCACGCGGTCGGGCTCGTGGATCGAGGCGTGGGGATCGCGATCAAGGTGGAGGACGGGTCGCGACGCGGCCTCGGACCCGCCGTCGTCTCCGTGCTCGAGGCGCTCGGCCTCCTCGGTCAGGCGGAGCGGCGCGCGCTCGCGCATCTGGGGGGCGAGGAGCTCCGCAACGCGGCCGGCCTCGAGGTCGGCGCGATCCGCGGCGTCGCGAAACTCGAAGGCGGCGGCCTCCGATGAGGGCCTCGCGAAAGGCGGCACGATGAGCGCTCAGGAGACCGCGACGAAGATGGCGGCCAAGGCCGCGTCCCGATCGCCCGATCACCCGAAGCACGTCTACTCGTTCGGCGCCGGCAACGCCGAGGGAAACGCGCGCATGCGCGACCTCCTCGGAGGGAAGGGCGCCGGCCTCGCCGAGATGACCAACGCCGGCATCCCGGTCCCGCCCGGCTACACGATCACGACCGCCGCATGCCGCCAGTTCTTCGAAGCCGGCGGCCGGCTCCTCGAGTCCACCATTCAGGAGGAGCGCGACGCGCTCAAGAAGCTCGAGCGCTACCTCGGGCGGAGGCTCGGCGATCCGGAAAACCCGCTCCTCGTCTCGGTGCGCTCCGGCGCCCCCGTCTCGATGCCCGGAATGATGGACACGGTGCTCAATCTCGGGCTGAACGACCAGACGGTCCCCGGGCTCGCGCAGCGAAGTGAAAATCCGCGCTTCGCGCACGACAGCTACCGCAGATTTATACAGATGTATTCGGACGTCGTCCTCGGCGTTCCGCGTGCGCTTCTCGAGCGAGAGCTCGTTCGTGAGAAGGCGCGCGCGAAGGTCGAGCTCGACGTGGATCTCACCGCGGAGCGCCTCGAGTCCCTGTCCCGCCGCTTCCTCGACATCGTGAAGCGGGAGACCGGGCGCGACTTCCCGCAGGACCCCCGGGTCCAGCTCGCCGGCGCGCGCGACGCCGTCTTCCGCTCGTGGAACACGGAGCGCGCGGTGCACTACCGCCGCATCCACGGCATCCCCGAAGGGCTCGGCACCGCGGTCACCGTGCAGGCGATGGTCTTCGGCAATCTGGGCATGGGCTCCGCGACGGGCGTCGGCTTCACGCGCGATCCCGGGACCGGGGAGCGGCGCTTCTACGGCGAATATCTGCGCAACGCGCAGGGCGAGGACGTGGTCGCCGGGATCCGGACGCCGCGTCCCATCGAGGAGATGGAGCGCGAGCTTCCCGAAGCGTACGGGCAGCTCCGCGAGATCACGTCGCGGCTCGAGCGGCACTACCGCGACGTGCAGGATTTCGAGTTCACGGTCGAGGAGGGGCGCCTCTTCATGCTCCAGACCCGGCGCGCCGCGCGCACCGGGATCGCCGCGCTCAAGATCGCGG
>DATEOQ010000025.1:0-2806 GCA_035273905.1 Candidatus Eiseniibacteriota bacterium
CCCAACTCGCCCCGGGGCGAGTTGGGCCGCTACACACTGCCATCGCTAGAACCGCAGCTGCACCCCGAGTCCGTGCTGGTGCCCACCGACCACACCGGCCGCGAAGTGGACGCCGGTCAAAGACGCCTGCTCCTCGGGCTCCTCGCGCCTGGCGCGTCTGATGGCGGACATGGCCGAGAATGTGGCGACGGCGCCGATGGCTATGTTGGCGATCGCCAGGGGCTTCGCCTCACCCGAGGGATCCTGCACCAAGCTTGCGCCGCCGAGGCCCATCCCCAGCACGCCACCAAGTACGCCCATGTAGCCCCACTTGGGGGACTCGGGGGCCCTGTTGTTGAGGATGCTCATCACATTGAACCCGCTCACCAGGGCCGATCCCGCGGCATACGGGGTCGAGATGGCCTCGTCTTTCTGGGCCAATACATCTTGGGACCAGACGGCGGACTGGGCCTTGGCGAGTTGGGGGGCGCAAACGAGAGCGAGGGAGCAGCACAGCGAGGCAATCAACGCATTCCGTTTCATGGGCTTACCCTCACCTTGAGCGGGAGAAGCGCCAGGCGCGTGAACCTAGCAACGCCCTTTGGATGCTGCCGACTACTACCCCGGATGCGCGGATAGTTCCCCGGCGACCCGAGCCGGCGCCGGTGGATCGGCGTCCAAGCATTTCGGAAGCATGATTCGGAGTGCCCAGGAATGTGGGGACGCTTAGCCTTCGACCATGCAAACAATGACAGCCGTCAGGGAGGCAGTGCCCCCAACCGGGACCGCGCATGCCCCTCGCCTGAAGACCGTCATCGCGTTCGCGTGCATCTACCTCATCTGGGGCTCGACCTACCTCTTCATCCGCTTCGCCATCGAGACGCTCCCTCCCCTCGCGATGGCGGGCGTGCGATTCCTGATCGCCGGCGCGATCCTCTATGCGTGGGTGGCGCTTCGCGGCGAGGCGGAACGACCGACCTCACAGCAGTGGTGGCGCGCGTTCGTGGTTGGCGCGCTCTTGTTCCTCGGCGGCAACGGCGGAGTCTGCTGGGCCGAGCAGACGGTCTCCTCGGGAGTCACCGCGCTCTTCATCGCCGCGGTTCCCTTCTGGATCGTCCTCCTGGGCTGGGTCGGCGATCGAAAGCGCCCCACCGCACGGGTTCTCGCGGGGCTGGCGCTCGGATTCATCGGCGTCGGTCTCCTGGTGGCACCCCACGCGGGATCGAGCGCGGTGGACCCGGTCGGGCTGGGCGCGCTCCTCATTTCGAGTGTCTGCTGGGCGTCCGGTTCGGTGCTGTCGCCCAAGCTCTCGCGGTCGAAGAATCACTTCCAGGCAACCGCCATGCAGATGATCGCAGGGGGTGTGGCCCTTCTCGTGGCCGGAGCGATGGTGGGCGAGTGGCGGCAGGCGGGGCACCTTCATGTGTCGCAGCGCTCGTTGCTTTCGTTCACCTATCTGATCTTCGTCGGATCGCTCGTCGGCTTCTCCGCGTACAACTGGCTTCTTCGCACGGTGTCGCCCGCCAAGGCCGGGACCTACGCGTTCGTGAATCCGGCGGTTGCGGTGTTCCTGGGGTGGGCTGTCGCGGGCGAGGCGATCACAACGAAGACACTGCTCGCGGGTGCGCTGATCATGACCGCGGTTGCCGTTATCGTCGCCAGCCGGCAGCGCTGACGGCGCGGTACAATTAGGCCATGAGCGAAGCGAGAAGGATCGCCGACCTGCATCGGAAGGCGTACGACGGGGATTCGTGGCACGGCCCGCATGTTTTCGACGTGCTGGAGGGCGTGGACGCGACGCGGGCCATGCGCAAGCCGGTCCACGGTGCGCACAGCATCTGGGAGATCGTGCTCCACGTGCACGTGCAGGAAGCGATCGTGCTCCGACTGCTTCAAGGAGCGCCGGTCCAGC
This sequence comes from Candidatus Eiseniibacteriota bacterium, assembly GCA_035273905.1. Taxonomy (GTDB): domain Bacteria; phylum Eisenbacteria; class RBG-16-71-46; order SZUA-252; family SZUA-252; genus WS-9. The sequence continues at coordinate 1,892 of DATEOQ010000025.1, forward strand.
ATCCGACCCCTGAGGAGGATTGGCCGCCTCCCGCCGGAGGGGAGACGGCCTGGAGGAGCGACCTCGCCGCGCTCCGCGAGACGCACGCCCAGCTCAACCGGACGATCGAGGCACTCGAGGACGCGAAGCTGGAAACCATACCGCCCGGCGGGCGAAGGACGTTCTACGAGCTAGCCCATGGCGCCGTGGCGCACGCGCTCTATCATGCGGGGCAAATCGCGATTCTCAGCAAGGAGTGACCCGCCGCGCGGGAGCCCCGTGAGCGGCAACCGGGACTCCACCACGCCGCCCCGGGAGCAGTCGGCCGCCGTGGCATTCTGGGTTTAGTCGTGCGCGGTTTTTCGCTTTTGGGATAACATGGCGAGCATGTCGGCACCCGGATGACGACGGGAAACCATGAAGGGTTGGAATGAGCTCGCAGCGAGTGTCGGGAACCGCCATGCAACGAACCATTGCCGTCCTGGGTTCCGCGGTTTTCTTCGTGGTCGCCCCATTTACGTTGGCGGGGCTCGTTCCATGGGCGATCACGGGTTGGCAACTCCGGCCGCCGTTCCTTGGTCCGGAGCTGACGCGCGGCATCGGCGCGATAATGATTCTCGCAGGCGTGGCTGGAGTCGTTGACGCATTTGCCCGTTTCGCGCTGCAGGGTCTCGGCACCCCCGCGCCCATCGCGCCGCCCCGGAATCTCGTGGTGACCGGTCTCTACCGTTATGTGCGCAATCCAATATACGTCGCGCTCGTTGCCATCATCCTAGGTCAAGCGGTGCTGATGGCCGATTGGCGCCTCATCGTCTACGGCGCGCTGTGGTGGCTCGTCTTCCACGTCGCCGTCGTGGCGTACGAAGAACCCACGCTCGAGCAGACGTTTGGGAAAGAGTACGAGGCGTTCCGCGCCGCAGTCCCGCGCTGGATACC
>DATEOQ010000026.1:0-2734 GCA_035273905.1 Candidatus Eiseniibacteriota bacterium
GAGGAGCGAGTTCTCCACCGTGAGGATTCCCGGGAAGGGAACGTGAACCGGAACGCCGTCGACCTCGAACCGGACCGAGTCCGGCTCGAGCTCGATCGCGCGCGCGACCATGTCCGGCGGAATCCACGCCTGCCGCCCCTCGAGCGCGACGTAGTGATGGGGCAGCGATTCCGGACGGTTGATCCGACCCAGGATGGGGTCGCCCGCGTGCATGACCGCGCACTCCGTGGTCGCGGTGAGGAGCGCCTCGAACATGCGCGCGACTTCCTCGATCTCCTTGTGGTCGCGGCTCAGGTTCGTGAGCACGGAAATGGCCGGCGCGAACTCGGCGACGCTGCCGTCGCTCTCGTCGGTCTCGATCACGAGCCAGTCGCTTTCGCCCACCCGGATGCTTCCCGGCGGGATGGAGCCTGGCAAGGACACGGCGGCGCCGCCCCCGAGGAACGAGGGATCGAGTCCGGCTTCGACGAGGATGTGCGCGATCATCGTCGTCACGGACGACTTGCCGCTCGTCCCGGCGACGGCGATGGTGCGGTGCTCGCACGCGACCTGGGCGAGGAATGAGCCGCGGCGGATGCAGGGCACGCCCAGCTCCACCGCGCGCTGGAAATCGGGATTGCCCGTTTCGACCGCGGTCGAGTGCACGAAGGCGGTGAGGTCCGGCGTGATGCCCGAACCGTCCTGGGGCACGAGGCGCACGCCCGCGGCGCGGAGTGCGTCGAACACGGGGAGCGCTAGCCCCCGGTCGTGATTTCGGTCCGAGCCGGTCACGAGGGCGCCCCTCGAGGCCGTGAGGATGGCGAGGGGAGCCATGCCGCTCCCGCCCACGCCACTGAAGTGGTACCGCCGCTCTGCCGCGTTCGTCACGGCCGCAGTCTCGCGGGGGAGCCGTTCGGGGTCAAGGAAAGTCGCGGACGGACGCGCCGAAAGGCGCCAGGAACCGAGGGCCGGGAGGGGGCGCCGTGGTTGACGGTCGGTCCCATCCCGGGTAAATTGACGCCTGTCGGCTGTAGCTCAATTGGGAGAGCGCTTGACTGGCAGGCCAAAGAAGGCCCCGACACCTGCGGACATGAAAGAGCACCAAGAGTAACGCTCGGCTTCGGCTGTCCCGACCGTCTACGACACTTCGTTGCCGTTCCTACCTGCTCGTTTCCGAGCGTTTCCGCACACTTCCCGCACACTCAGGGCCTACCTGTCGAGTCGTTTTCCGCAGCGTGCTGCCTGGCGCGCTCTGCGCGTAGGTTTGCGAGAGCGATGGCGTACGGTGAGCGAAGCCTTCCGGTCGAGTCCGTGGCCGTCGAGTCGTGTGCGTGTTGCCTCATGTATTCCGCTCGGTTCCTGTCGATTTGCGCGACGAGGCTTTCAGGAAGCTGAGTCTCGTGGGGAATTGCGGAAGGGTCGGACGACTTCCACGTCCTCATCGAGTGCGAGAAGGACAGACCTGCTTCCATTGCCAGAACGAAGCCGATGAATCGCAGCACGCGCGTGAAGCCAGGGCTGAGGTTGATCGACCGGCTCCACCAAGGCTTGTGGGGCGACTCCGGAGCGTTCATGACCCCTCCTCGGGTGAAGGCTACTTCCCCGAGGAGCTATCGGCCGGAGCGGGAGCTTGCTTTAGGTTCTGAGCGGCCTCGAGTCGACGGCACAGAAGGGAGGCAAACACCATGTATTCGAAGGCAACTCGCTTCTCCTCCTGCTTCCCGTGAGTATGGGAGAGGACCGAGCGAACTCCCTTATAGCTTGCCTTCAGAAGCTCCATGAAACCGACGTGCTCGTTGCGTTTCGTCTCATCCGATAGGTCACTAAAAACGAGCATCGGTTTCCCGGTGCTGAAGGCTGCATCGACGAGCTTCGCGCCATCCCCTGTTAGGCCCGTTCGATCCCGAATGAACTGGAACACAGACTTGATGGCTGCTTCCACGGCTTCCGGGTAGTGGCCATCACGGAACAACTGCGCACTCGCCTTTACGACTCGTTCATGGAGTTGGTCCAAGTAAGGGAGCATGGAATCGGATCCAACCGACGCTTCGAGCGCAGAGTCAGGGTCCATCGCGTCCAAGTTGCCAAGCACTTCATCCAAAATGGTCACGCCGCGCTCCAAGCAATCCCATTTAATATTGCCTTTGCCCTCGGTCCCAACGGCCCATCCGAAGATGTTCAACCGGCATCGGTAGGTCCTGATAGACCATGCGAGGCACTGCACCTAGCACTTGCTCGATGGTGGGACGAATTGGCCCGAGCATTCGAGAGAGACGGTGCGCTTGCTCCCTGAGCACATCCCGGTTAATGCGTGGGTCGCGCGAAACGGATAGATCAACCGATCCCTGCCAAAGCTTGCGGTGGTTCTCAAACTCAGTCCGGAACCGTTCTATCTTCTCGGTTAGCTCCCCGACTGTCCTACCTGTCCGAGTCCCGACCGCGGGCATGAGAGCGAGGCACCGCTTAATTTCGTCCACTACGTCCTTTAGCTGTGCACGTTCGTAGTATCCGCGGCCCTCGTTGTCGGGCGTTGTACTCGGGGAAGGATGGCTGCGAAGGACGACGTGCTCGAAGTGGACCGGGTAGTCCTGTAGCACTTCCGCTCGGAGGTTCGCCCACGTCGTGAGGAGCGGATTGATCGGGGCTGGATCGAAATAGAGCCTCCGAGAGTCCGGCCCAAGGGTGCTCTCCAGGCTTCGCACAAGGTCCTTGAGCAAAGCATGCTGGCGAATGAGCCACCCCCCGCTCACGTCTT
>DATEOQ010000027.1:0-3031 GCA_035273905.1 Candidatus Eiseniibacteriota bacterium
ATGTCGCCGCGGGCGGACTCGGGGACATCATCGAGAGCCATCCTCCGGTCGAGGTGCCGCGCCCTCCGGGCAAGCTCGTCGAAGGCAACAAGAGCGCGTTCGAGACCTGGATCCGGCAGCTGAGCGGAAAGGAGTAGCGAGATCGCGCGCGATGTCTGGGTGCTGCACGGTCCCAATCTCGGCCTGCTCGGCCGGCGGGAGCCGCATCTCTACGGCAAGGAGACCCTGGCGTCGATCGACCGCCGCCTCGCGGAGCTGGGCGAGCTGCTCGACCTTCGCGTGTCCTCGTTTCAGACCAACCACGAAGGAGCGCTCGTCGACCGGCTGACGGTCGCGATGGACGAAGTCGACGGCTGCCTCCTCAATCCGGCCGCGCTCAGCCATGGGAGCCTCGCTCTGGCGGACGCGCTCCGGTCGATGACCATCCCCGTGGTGGAGGTCCACATGACCAATCTGTACGCGCGCGAGCGAGAGCGCCAGTTCAGCCTGACCGGGAGCGCCGCGGCGGGCGTGATCATGGGGTTTGGCCCCGCGAGCTACGAGCTGGGGCTCCACGCGCTCGCCGCCATGATCGCGCCCGCGAAGGGGCGGAGGAAGCGGACGTGAGCCTGAAGCGCGACATCCAGGAGCTGATCCAGATCATGCGCGAGGAGGATCTCGCCGAGATCGAGGTGCGCCGCTGGTTCTCCTCGGTGCGCGTGCGCCGTCCGATGGCCGAGCAGGCTCTGGTCCACGCGCCCGCCCCGGTGCCCGTCGCCCACGCGCCCGCCGCGCGCGAAGCGGAGGCCTCGCCCGAATCGCAGCTCACGCCGATCAAGTCGCCGATGGTGGGCACCTTCTACCGGTCGCCCGCGCCCGACGCGGACCCCTACGTCGAGGAGAACTCGTCGATCGACGTGGGACAGACGGTCTGCATCGTGGAAGCCATGAAGCTCATGAACGAGATCGAGTCGGACGTGCGAGGACGCATCGCGAAGATCCTCGTCGAGAACGCGCAGCCGGTGGAGTTCGGGCAGGTCCTGTTCCTGGTCGAGGCGGAGAGCGCCGCGTAGGCGCGGAGGCGGGGAGGCGGCATGAATATCAAGCGCGTGCTGCAGCGTATGGTCGAGATGGGGGCGTCGGACCTCCACGTCAAGGTGGGCACGAAGCCGACCGCCCGCGTGAACGGCGAGCTGGTCCCGATCGACGAGCCGCCGCCGAGCCAGCAGGAGCTCGAGACGGTCGTCGACCAGATCCTCACCCCGAAGCAGAAGCGGGTCTTCGAGGAGACGAAGGAGGTCGACTTTGCCTTCGGGGTCACGGGGCTCTCGCGCTTCCGCACCAACTTCTACCAGCAGCGAGGCACCTTCGCGATGGTCTTCCGGCAGGTGCCCGCGACCATCCCCGCGTTCGAAGAGCTGAACCTTCCGTCGGTGGTCGAGGATCTCGCGCTCAAGCCGCGCGGCCTCGTCCTCGTGTGCGGCACGGTCGGAAGCGGGAAGTCGACGACCCTGGCCGCGATGATCGACTCCCTGAACCGGCGTGAGCCCCGGAACGTCATCACGATCGAGGATCCGGTCGAGTTCCTGTTCCGCGACAAGAAGTGCACGATCTCGCAGCGCGAGGTGGGTCTCGACACGGACAGCTTCGCCGAGGGGCTGAAGCACATCCTCCGCCAGGATCCGGACGCGATCCTGATCGGCGAGATCCGGGATCCGGTGACCATGCGCACCGCGCTCATGGCAGCGGATACGGGGCACCTCGTGCTCTCGACGCTCCACACGATCGACGCGGCGCAGACGGTGAACCGCATCATCTCCTTCTTCCCGCCCCACGAGCACGAGGAAGTCCGGTACATGCTCGCGAGCACGCTCCAGGCCGTGGTGGCGCTCCGGCTCATCCCCCGCGCCGACCAGCCCGGGCGAATGCCGGCGGCCGAGGTGCTCATCGTCACGTCGACGGTGCGCGAGTACCTGCTCGACCCCGAGAAGACGAGCCTCATCAAGACGGCCATCGCGGAGGGCGTGTCGCAGTACGGGATGCAGACGTTCGATCAGTCGATCATGAAGCACTATTCGGAAGGCAAGATCTCCATCGAGAACGCGCTCAAGTACTGCTCCAACCCCACCGAGTTCGAGCTCCGCGTGAAGGGCATCCACGCCACCTCGGACGAGACCTGGAAGACGTTCGAGCGTCCCAAGCAGGAATCCCTCTAGCGCGCATGTTCCGGAAGATCCTGATCGCCAACCGCGGAGAGATCGCGCTCCGGATCATCCGCGCCGCGCGCGAGATGGGCATCGAGACGGTGGCCGTCTTCTCCGAGGCGGACCGGGACTCGCTCCACGTGCGCCTCGCCGACGAGGCCGTCTGCATCGGCCCGCCGCCGAGCTCCGCGAGCTACCTCAACATGGCGCGCATCATCAGCGCGGCCGAGATCACGGCCGCCGACGCCATCCACCCGGGCTACGGCTTCCTCTCCGAGAACGCGCATTTCGCCGAGGTCTGCGAGTCCTGCCACATCCGCTTCATCGGCCCGACCTCCGAGATGATCCGCACGATGGGGGACAAGGCGGTGGCCCGCAAGACGGCGGTCGCGGCGGGCGTTCCCGTGACGCCGGGGAGCGAGGGAGTGCTCGAGTCTCCGGACCAGGCGGCCGATGTCGCCAAATCGCTCGGCTATCCCGTCATCATCAAGGCGGCGGCCGGCGGCGGCGGGAAAGGGATGCGCATCGCGACCGACGAGGCCTCGCTCCGCAACGGCGTCATGACCGCACAGGCCGAGGCGGAGGCCAACTTCGGATCCGGCGCCGTCTACCTCGAGCGCTACGTCGAGAAACCGAGGCACATCGAATTCCAGGTGTTCGGGGACAAGCAGGGGAACGTGGTGCACCTGGGCGAGCGCGAGTGCTCCATCCAGAGGCGCCATCAGAAAATCATTGAAGAGTGTCCAGGCCCGGTCGTCTCTCCGGAGCTCCGGGAGCGCCTCGGAGCCGCCGCTCTTCTCGCCGCCCAGGCCGTCTCTTATTCCAGCGCAGGCACCGTCGAGTTTCTG
>DATEOQ010000028.1:0-2841 GCA_035273905.1 Candidatus Eiseniibacteriota bacterium
TGAACGGAACGCCGCGCCAGCCGGCGCGCGTCCCGCCGCGGGTCGCCGCCGTCCTTCTTCTCACGGGAATGTTCGCGATCGGCATGGTCGCCGGCGTCGCGCTCGAGCGCGCGCGCGACCGCCGTGGGCGGGAGCAGCACCGCGTGCGCGACGGCGTGCCCGTCTGGGCGCTCCCCGAGCGCGATCAGAGGCGGCACTGGGCCCGCGTCTCCGATGAGCTCGCCCTCACGCCCGAGCAGCGCGCGCAGGTCGATTCCATCCTCACGCGCCGCGCGCGCCAGCTCGATGCCGCGCGCGCCCAGGTGGAGCCGACCATGAGCGCGATCATGTCGTCGGCGCGGAGCCAGATCGACAGCGTCCTGACCCCCGATCAGCTCGCGCGCATCCAGGAGATGCGCCGTCAGCGCGCGAAGGAGCGTGGCCGGTGAGGATCCTAGCGTCGTCCATCCTGGCCGCGTTCGTCAGCTTCGTTCCCCTCGCGCCCGTCCTCGCGCAGCCGGCTGAGCCGGACTCCGTTCCGGCGTCCTATCTCGCGCCGCGCGATCTGCTCCTTGCATCCACCCCCGAGCCCAGGCCCATCACGCTCGCCGAGGCAGTCGATCTCGCGCGGCGGAACTCGCTCATCCGCGTTCAGGCCCGTGGACGGTCGCGCAACGCCTCGGCGGCCGTGCGCTCCGCGTATGGCGCTTACGTGCCCACGCTCAGCATCACGGGAGGGGGCACGCGGCAGCTTCCGGAATCGGGGGACCGCACGCGGATCGACAACGGGCAAGTCGTCGTCCTGCCCGCGACTCCCTGGTCCTACAACACGACCATCTCCTCGAGCCTGCAGCTCTTCGACGGTGGGCGGCGCCTCTACGAGCTCCATCAGGCGCACGCGGAAGAGGACGCGTCGGAGACGAACGAGAACCAGCAGCAGTTCCAGGCCGTCCTCGAGGCGAAGCAGCAGTACTTCAACGTGCTCGCCTGGCGCGAGTCCGAGGTGGCAGCCACCGCTCAGCTCGACCAGGCGCAGCAGCAGCTCAAGGCCGCGGTCCTCCGCGTGCGCGCCGGCACCGCGACCCGCTCGGACTCGCTCCGCTCGGTGATCCAGGTCTCGGACGCGCGGCTCACGCTGAGCGAAGCGCGGAACAACGTCGTCGTCGCGAACGCATCGCTCACGCGCGCCGTCGGGTCCGAGGTGCCGGTGACGGCCGCCGGCGAGGACTCGACCAGCCTGGTCGGGATCTCGGTGAGCGAGGCGGATCTGGTGAAGCTCGTCGAGCAGAGCCCCTCGGTGCTCCAGGCGCAGGCGGAGCTGGACGTGGCGTCGGCGGGGCAGAAGGTGGCCCGCACCGGGTACATCCCCACGGTCAACGCCGCCTACAACTACTCGGGGAGCGGAACCGAGCGGCCGTTCGCCTTCGGCACCGAGGACTTCGACTACAACGGCTCCCTTCGCCTCTCGTTCAACATTCCGATCTTCGACCAGTTCGTGCGCGAGGAGAGCGTGGTCCGGGCCAACGTCACCAGGGACATTGCCGAGGCCGCGTTTCGGGACGCGAAGCTCGCGGCGCACCAATCGCTGGCGCAGACCCTCGCCGATTACCGGAATGCCGAGGAGCGCGTGTTCACGCAGACCGCCACGCTCAGCACGGCGGAAGAGGACTACCGCGTCCAGGAGCGTCGCTACCAGGTCGGAGCGTCGACGCTGCTCGATCTCCTGACCTCGCAGACCACGGTGAATCAGGCGCGCCAGACCCTGATCCGCGCGCGATTCGACCAGCGCGTGGCCAAGGCCCAGCTCGAGGCGCTCGTCGGGAGGTCCCTGTGAGCCCCGAGAACGCGGGTATGCCGAAGCCTGGGAACGAGCGGAAGCGCGGCGGCATGAACCGCTGGATCACGATCGGCGCCGTGGCGATCCTCGCCATCGTCGCCGTCACGTTCGTCACGCACCGGAAGAAGACGACCAAGACGGTCATCCAGACCGCGGCGGTCGATCGCCAGGACATCACCGTCACCGTGGAAGCGAACGGCTCCATCGAGCCGATCAACATCATCGAAGTGAAGTCAAAGGCGTCGGGCCAGATCATGAAGATGCCGGTCGACGTCGGCTCCAACGTGACGCCGAACCAGCTCCTCGTCCAGATCGACCAGCGCGACGTGAAGAACCAGTTCGATCAGGCCCAGGCCGCGCTCCGCGCCGCCCAGGTCTCGAACGAGGTCGCCCTCGCGCAGCGGAAGCGCTCCGACCAGCTCGCCTCGGAGGGCGTGATCACGGCGACCGAGCACGAGACCGCCACCCTCGCCTATGCGAGCGCACGCTCCGCGCTCGTGCGCGCGAGCACCGATCTCGACATCGCGCGGCAGAAGCTCGAGGACGCGACCGTCCGCGCGCCCTCGGCCGGGACGATCATCGAGAAGCCGGTCGCGGTGGGGACGGTCATCTCGTCGGCGACCTCCTCGGTGAGCGGCGGAACGACGCTCCTCAAGATGGCCGACCTGAAGCAGATCCGGCTCCGCTCCCTGGTGAACGAGACGGATATCGGCAGCGTGAGGCCGGGGCAGCAGGCCACGGTCGTCGTGGACGCGTATCCCGATCGCCAGTTCCGGGGATCGGTCGAGAAGATCGAGCCGGTCGCCACCGTGGATCAGTCCGTGACGCAGTTTCCCGTCCTCATTTCGATCGCGAACGAGGATGGGCTCCTCATGCCGGGGATGAACGGCGAGGTGACGATCCTCATCGAGGAGCAGGACGACGTGCTCGCGGTTCCGATCGACGCGATCCGGACCACGCGGGAAGCGGCCGAGGCGGGGCAGGCGCTCGGCCTGAAGCCGGACGACATCCGGAACGATATCCGA
>DATEOQ010000029.1:0-3670 GCA_035273905.1 Candidatus Eiseniibacteriota bacterium
GGCATCGCGTTCCTCAGTAGCCGAGATCCGGATCGACGCGGTTCAAGAGCGGCTCGCCCTTGGCGTCACGTCTCAAGTTGGCGCGGAAGAGCGCCATCGCGCGCGGCCAGAACCCGCGCGACAGCCCGGAGACGTGAGGCGTCAGGATCACACGATCGAGCGTATAGAGCGGGCTTTCGCGCGGCAAGGGCTCCCTTTCGTACACGTCGAGCGCGGCCGCGCTAAGGCGTCCCTCGCGCACGGCCTCCACGAGCTCCGCCTCGCGCACGATCTTCCCTCGCGCGATGTTCACGAGCCACGCGCCCTCCTTCATGCGCGCGAACTGCGCCTTGCCGAGCGCTCCCTCGGTCTCCGACGTCAGCGCGGCCGAGACCACGACCACGTCGCTCATCGAGAGAAAGCGGTCGAGATCGCCCGGTCCCATCGTCTCGGCCACAGAGGGTTCATCGGCAGGTAGGTCCAGAGCCTGGAGCAGCTCCGGATCCCAGGCGGGGGCATCGTGCGGACGACGCCTGAGCGCGATCACGCGCATGCCGAACGAGGCCGCCCGGCGCGCCACCTCGCGGCCGATCGCGCCGTAGCCGAAGAGGCCGATCGTCTTGCCGTGGAGCTCGTCCGGCACCTGGTCGTGGGTCCACCAGTTCTCTCGGACCATCCCGGTCGTCGTCTGCTCGACGATTCCGGCCTTCATGCGGCGCGCGATGCCGAGGAGCCCGGCCATCACGTGCTCCGCGATCGGGATCGCGTGCGCTCCGCGCGAATTCGTGAGCACGGCGCCGCTCGCGAGGAAGCTCGGGGTGAGGTAGGCGCCCACGCCCGCGGCGGGGACGTGGAGCCAGCGGAGCCGCTTCGCGCGCGCGATCACCTCGTCGCCGAACGCCCAGGAGAAGAGGATGTCCGCCTCGGAAACCGCGGCGTCCAGCTCCTCACGCGTGCTCGTTTGGACGACGTCGACGTCGGGGAAGTCTCGTCGAAGCGCCTCGACCTCGCGCGGAGGGATGCTCCACGCGGGCGAGGCGCTGACGAGAGCCAGGACGAGTCTGCGACGCCCCTGGGTCAGAGGATCGTGCCCTCTTGACGCAAGAGTATCCTGCGAAGCAATGCAACGGGGGGAGCGCCCTGCGACAGGATGGTCTCGTGGAACTTGGCGAGATTGAAATTGGCCCCCTGCTCGCGCTTGTAGTCGTCCCGCAGCTTGCGAATTTCCAGAGCGCCCAGCGTGTAAATGCTGTAGGTCGGATCGAACGCGGCGCGCCCCGATTCACGCTCGGCGTTCGCGCGTTCCAGACCGGCGTGCTCCATGAAGAACTTCGTCCCGTCCTCGAGGGTCATGCCGCGCGTGTGTACGCGGATCCCCACCTGGAGACGGCACGCGCGCACGAGCGCCCAGCGCATGACGCCCACCGCGACCCGCGGGTCGTCCTTCTTGAAGCCCTCGTCGAGGAGTCCTTCCTCCGTGTAGAGGCCCCAGCCCTCCGCGAACGCGCCCGATCCGATCGCCTTCCGCACCATCGAAGGAGCGCGCTTGGCGTAGAGGTGGTGGACGTAATGTCCGGGGTAGACCTCGTGCACCGAGACGGACGGGAGCGTCCAGCGGCTGAACCCCTGGAGGTGCTCCTCGGTCTGCTGCTTCGGCCACTTGGGATCGGGCAATGTGATGTTGTAGAAGCAGTTGTCCGCCTTCGTCTCGAACGGGCCGGGCGAGTCGAAGCTCGCGAACGAGCGGCTTGCGGCGAACTCCGGCGTCGGGCGCACGACGATGTGCGCATTCTCCGGGATGGCGATGAAGTGGCACTGGATGGTGTACGCCCGGGCCTCCTCGCACAGCGCGCGCGCGTAGTCGAGGATGCTGTCCGCGGGCGGATGGTCCGCCCGCATGCGCGCGACGATCGCATCGGGCGTCGCGCTCGGGTCGACGCGCTGCAGAGCCTCCTTGTAGCGGGCCTCGAGCCGGTCGAGCTCGCGCTGGCCCACCGCGAGGAGGGTATCGATCGGGAGATCGATCATCTCCTCGTAGCGGAGCCGCTTCCGGTACTTGTCCTCGCCGAGCACGAAGGAGCCGTGGCTCGCGGGGAGGAGCGTCGAGTTCATCCAGGCGACGTGTTCCTTCGTGGCCGCGATCGCCGTCTTCTTGGCGTTCTCGAACTCGGAGCGAAGCGTCGGGTCTGTCACCGAGGCGAACGCGCGCGTGACGTCGTTCTCCAGGAAGGAGATCGTCCCCTCGAAATCGCCAGCGGCGAACTGCGTGAACATCTGGGGTGGATTCTTGAGATTGAGCCGCGCGTTGGCGAGCTGTCGCGGCACCTGCTCGAGCCTACGCGTGAGCGAGCGCATCCGCTGCTCCAGCGGCTCGTAATCCACGGTGATCATGCTGAGGAGCGCGCCGCCATAGTTGTACTGGCCCGGGTCGTTCTCCCAGCCGCGAAGCTCCGTCAGATAGTTGAGATTGCCGTTCATCCCCGTTCGGAGGAGGTCGTAGTCGATCTGGGTCGCCGGATCGAGCTTCTCCCGGTGGATTGCGTCCAGATCCTTCATCGCGGTTTGCACGCGCTCCTGCTCCGACTGGATCCGCTCCGGAGTCCAGTTCTCGAGCGAATCGTCGTAGTCGTGGATGCCCCACGAGGTCGCGAAGGAAGGATTGAACGCGTATCCCGCCATCAGGTACCGGCGGGCGAGCGTCTCGAACGCCGCTTTCTCTTGCGGGCTCTGCTGCTTGGCGCATGCGAGGGAGGCGGCGAGGGCAAGCGTCAGGACGAGGACGATGCGGGTCTTCGGGGTCATGGAGTTCCTCCGGACTCGGCTGCCAGGGATCGCGGGACCGTACCACGCGCTCGGCGGAAAATCATTTGGGCCGCGACGACGAGGAGGAAGGCCCCGAAGATCCGCGCGAGCAGGTCTCCACGGATGTGGTGAGCCAGGGTGGCGCCCAGGAAGCCCCCCGCGGCGCCTCCCGCCATGGTGGCCGGGATCGAGTCTCGAGCGATCCGGCCGCGGGCGGCGTAGCTGATGACCCCGGCGATGGCGACGGGGACGATGACGAGGAGCGAAACCCCCTGCGCCTCGTGCTGCCCGACCCCCTCGCCGAGGACGAGGAATGGCACCACGAGGATGCCCCCGCCCACGCCCAGCAGCCCCGCGAGGGTCCCCATGCCGAGCCCGAGAACGACGTTCGCCGCGGCCGGCCAGAGCGAACCCGCGCGTTCGTGGACGGGAGGGAAGGCGAGGATGCGGATCGCGGTGATCGCGATGAGCACGCCGAAGTAGAGGCGCAGCTTCGCCGCTTTGGTGCGCGCCGCGAGAGCCGATCCGAGGAGGACGCCCGGCACCGCGCCCGCGGCGATCGTGAGCGCGAGGACGAGATCCAGCCGGTCGCTCCCGTAATACCGGGCCGACGCGACGAGCGCCGCCGCCACGATGAACGCGAGCGACGTCCCCTGCGCCTCATGCTGCCCCATGCGGGCGAAGCGGACGAGCAGCGGCACGAGGACGAGCCCTCCGCCCACGCCCATGAGGCCGCCGAGGGCGCCGGCGAGCAGCCCGAAGGCGAAGAGGAGGAGCGTGCGATTCATGGTCGGCGCACGCTAGCACAGAGGTCCCGCGCGTTGACATGGGGAAGCGCCGGTCGGTAGGCTCCTTGAGCCCGGCCAGGGTGCGGATCCTCCGATGCCTC
>DATEOQ010000030.1:0-21960 GCA_035273905.1 Candidatus Eiseniibacteriota bacterium
ACGACGTGGAATCCGAGATAGGCATGGATGCCCGCGATGACGACGCAGGCGAGGAGCGGCCAGAGGAGGAGCTGTAGGGCGTCCATCACGACCCCTTTCCCGTGAGCGCATTCTGGATCAAGGCGAGCTGGGCATCGAACAGGCCCAGATAGCTCGTGACGTCCTTCGTCGCGCCCACCGACGGAGGCAGGATGACGAGCGCAGCGCCGGTGTTCCGGGCGATCTGCTGCGGCATCTTGGGATCGAAGTAGGGCTCGACGAGGAGGAGCTTCACGCTCTGGGCCTTCATCTCCGTCGTCAGATCCTGGATGTGCTTCGGGGTCGGCGGCACGCCCGGTTTCGGCTCGACGAAGTCCATCACCTCGAACCCGAACGCCCGGGCGAAGTAGGGCCACGAGCGGTGGTACGTCACCACCTTCATCCCGGTGAGGCCGATCGATTTCGCGCGCTGCTTCCACTCCGCTTCCTTGGCCCGCACGCGCTTCTCGAAGTCGGCGTACCTGGACGCGAAGGACGGAGCGCCGGCGGGGGACACGCGGGAGAGGCCGTCGCGAATCGCCGCGGCCATGACGATACCGTTCTCCGGATCGAGCCAGTAGTGGGGGTTTCCGAGTGGATGCACGTCACCCTGCTCGCGTCCAACCGGCCCGCCCAGCTCCATCACCTGGATGTTCTTCGACGCGTCCACGAAGCCGGTGCCGCCGGGGAGGATCTTCGAATTGCGGGCGCTGTTGAGGAGGCCGGGCACCCAGCCCACCTCGAGATCACGCCCCACCTCGACGAAGACGTCCGCCTTCTTCAGCTTCACGAGATAGCTCGGCTTGGCGTCGACGAAGTGCGGGTCTTGATAACCCTTCGAGAGCGATTCCACCGTCACGAGGTCGCCGCCGATCTCGTTCGTGATCGAGGTCAGATCCTCGGTGGTGGTGACGACGTAGATCTTCTTGTCCGCGCGTGCGGCCTGGGGCGCCGCGACGAGTGCGAAGAGGAGCAGCGCTGTCCATCCGCGCCACGGGAATCGAGTCATGGTCATCCTCCTATCTAGAACGGGTGCTGCCCGTGCGGGCCGATGTTGAACGTGGTCTTGAAGAAGTAGCTCATGCTGCCGGCGTCGAAGTCGCGGTCCTGGGCCTGCAAGCTCAGCCCCCAGAACTCGCTCGGAGTGAACGTGAGGAAGCCAAGGCCGCCGGTCGTCGTGTCGTCCGCGATCGAAGCGATCGCCTGCGACCAGTCGTACCGACCGCCCAGGTGCCAGCGCCGGGCGAACTGGTAATCCGCCCATGCGTAGTCTCCGGTGCGGCGCGGCCCGTCGTCCGGATCGCGCGCCATCCACTCGGCCTGTGCCGTGAGCGCGCGATAGATGGCGCGCTTCGGATTCTTCCAGCGAAACGTGAGGTCGGCGCCGTAGAGCTGCGCGCGTCGCGCGTCGGGCGTCAGCAAGGGATCCACCGTCGCCTCGGGGCCATTGGCACCGTTCGCGTACGAGCCGCCCAGGGTGAGATTCGTCGTCTCCCCTAGATCGAAGAACGTGGACGCCCGCGCGAGGTACATCAGGTCCTTCCCGCGATACGCGGCGAACGAGGGCACCTCCGTGGAGTCGGGCGTGTTCGTCACCTCGCCGTCGACGTTGAGATAGAAGGGAAGCGGCGCGAGCCACGACACCGATGCCCCGACACCCGAAAGCCCTTCCTCGCCCAGGAACCGCTCCGCGGCGAGCGGGCGATCCGCGAACGGCGTCTCGGGCGGATGCGTTCGGTTGAACTTGCCGAAGTTGCTCCGGAACTTGCCCAGCTTCGCCGTGAAACCGGCGGGCAAGGTGAGGAGGGTGAGATAGCCCTCCTCGACGTCGATTCCTTCTTCGGGGCTCACGGAGATGAAGAAGTCCGCGCGGCTGTACGGATCGACGGTCGCCTGGTAACCCAGCTCGACCTCGCGGAGCTGGAACGCCTTCGCGTCGGGCGGGTCGAGCGCGTCGCCGGCCTGGCCCTGAAACCACCCGATCGCGCTGATGTTCGGGTTGAGCAAGTTCGAGCCCGCGGGGGGCGCGGTGACGCCGCCGGACACCGGCGATGCATCCACGGGCGTGGTGTCCCGGGACACGGCGGGCGCTGATGCCGTGCTGTCGGACGAGGACGATTCCTGAGCGATCGCAAAGCTCGCCAAGCCGAACGCACATGCGACGGCGAGCGCGGCGATCGCCCATGCGTAATCACGCATGAACGTGCCTCCTCGATTCGATTGTCGTGTGAATCGTGGCCCGGCCACACAGGCGCCGGGACCGGTTCAACCGGGGAGCGCTACGTCAGCGGAGGTCCGCGTCCCGTGGGAGCCGCGGTGTGAAGCGCGGGGCAGTCGTGGGCGACGGCGTCGGCCAGCCGTTCGGGTGGGGAATCGACGCGCGGCGGAGCCAGTGGCGTCACGACGTCCGCCTGGCTCGCCTGCAGGTCCTTGCAGATCTGGCAGGGAGGCCCCGGGTGTTCGTGGAGCACGGCCGATCCCAGCCACGCTCCGAAGAGGAGCAGGGCCAGGAGGCCGACGACCCGGGATCTAGCTCGAGAGCGCATCATCGTGTCCAACCGTAGCAGCCGCCCGCCGGTTCCTGCAACCGCCCAGGCCTAGCCCTTTCGCGCCGCCACGATCATGCCCACGCCCCAGACGATCAGGAGTGCCGGCCAGTAGCGGAGCAGGTTCCCGTGCAGGTATCCGAACTCCTTGAGCAGGAGGAGGATCCCAACCGCGATCAGGGTCAGTGGAAACGCGATGCTCATGCTTCCTTTGCCGGGCATCCTCGAGGCTCCTGGGTTTCGGGGTGATTACGGCTTGGGGGTCGGCTCGCGGTAGACGTGAATGCGCATGAGATGGCCGTCGACGTGAATCACGGTCAACGGTGCCTTGCCTTCGGCGGTCCAGAACGCTGCCTTGCCCTTCACGCGGCCGCTCACGTGCTCCGTGAAATCGCTGCTGAACGAGTGCCATGTGAGCGGCGATTCGTACTCGACGCGCGCGGCTGCATCGGCGGGAAGCCGGATCTCCACGTTGGAAAGGAGCCCGTGCACGCGGATCCTGGTCGGCCGGAGCGGACCCACGGCGAATCGTACGGACGAGCTGATCGCCTTCACGTCAGCTTCCTCGAGCGCATCCTGTTCGAGATTGATCGTCCCGAACGCGAAGTAATTCGACGAGCGCAGCGACACGCGCTGACGCTCCGGCAGCCTCGCGTCCACGATGCTGCCGAAGAGGCTCAGGTCGCCTGCGATTGGCGTCGTCGGCCACACGAGATAGCCCACGCCGTTCTTCGGCTCGTAGCCGTGCGCGATCATGTCCTGCCCGAACACGTTCTTGGCGCTCATCAGCACCTGATCGGGACTGCCCGGCTGCGTGTGGATCGCGAACGATCCCCCGACCGACCGCTCCTGGATCCGGAGCGTGCGCACGCCGGGATGCGCCAGGTTGATGAGGGTCGCCTGGGTCGGCGGCAGTCCCATCTCGGTATGCTTGGAGATCCACCAGCCCCCGAAAACGAAGGCGGCCGCGACCAGGGCGAGTGCGATTACGCCGAGCAATGCGTTCTTCAGGGCATTGGCGAGGAGGGCGAGGCCGAACCCGACGAGGAGAACCGGCCAGAAGCGGGCGAGCCAGGGCCAGACGCCATGGGGGAGATAGCCGAGGGCCGCGCCCAGAAGGAGCGCCCCCATTCCGACCAGGAAGAACCCGAAGGCAAGCTTCCCGAACCCCATGCGTCGCTACGGGTACCACGCGGACGAGCGCGTTGCAAGTGTTCGAGAAGAGGGTCGCATGAACCGGTATCCCCGAGTGGTGTGCGTGACGGTCCTATGCCTCTCGATGGGCTGCAGCCATCTGGCGCAGATTCCCGTAGAGGAGGAGCTCGGCCATCATGGGGACCAGGAGCGGCCACGGGTCCGAATCGAGGGGTTCACGGAACGGGATGGCACTCGCGTGCTGGTCGCAGGACTGGCCACCATTCGCGGCGACTCGTTCTTCGTCTATCCCGACGAGCCCTCGGCTCCCCCGGGCAGCATCCCGCGGCGACTCGTGGCGCTCCGTCGCTCCGAGGTGGATGCAGTCCACGTCAAGGAACCAAGCCCGCACAACACCCGGCTCCTCGTCGGCGGACTGGTGGTCGGTGTCCTCCTGGCTCTAGTGATCTGGTACGACCACGAGATCAGCAAGCCATGGTAACGTCGAGGTCTCCGAATATGAGACGGTCGTGGGGATTCATCCCTGGTCTTGCTTGCGCGATGGTCGCCCTCGTCGCGGCTGGCTGTACCACCGCCGTGCGATCGCCACTCGAGCACGAGATCACCAAGCGCGTCACCCCCGATAAGCCGGAATTCCACGTCGACGGCTGGACCGACAGTACCGGAGCACACCACAAGCTGACGGATCGTGGCCGTGCCCGTGTCGGAGGCGATTCGATTCAATTCTACGAGCAGGACTACGCGACCTGGGCCGAACCCAACCCGACACCCAAGTCCGTGGCAACGGTCTCAAGATCGGTCGTGGCTACAGTTGATGTCCGGAAGTTCAGCCCGGTGAAAACCGGGATACTGCTCCTCAGTCCCGTCGCCGCCTTCTACCTCCTGCTCTTCCTAACGGCCGACCCATCTTGAATCTAATTCGTTGATAAATAACAACAAAGGGCGCCGTCAGCTCTCGGTCCCGTCAAAAATTAAGATACCTAAACTTTCCCGTTGCCAGGTCGGAGTCCTGAGGGCATTCTCCCCGAGTTGCTAGTGCTTAACTTTTTCGGCTGCCCACGAGGGGCGGCCGGGCACGAGTGCCGAACCCCGAAAGGAACCCGCCTCCCCGCTATGCGTTCCAGGCCCTTCGCCGCCGCCCTGCTCGCCGCACTGACGATGACTTCGAGCTTCGCCGCCGCCCAGGACTCCGTCGAGGACAAGCTCCACTTCTCCGGCTATGGCGAGGCCCACTACAACAGCCACGCGCTCTCGGAAGAGGGGATCATCGAGAACGATCCGCCCGCCGAGGTCGACATCCACCGCTTCGTGCTGGGCTGGCGCTACGATTTCACGCCGAAGATGCGGATGGATGCCGAGGTGGACTTCGAGCACTCGGCGACGGAGATCGAGCTGGAGTACGCCTACCTCGAGTACGATCTCGCCGCCGCGACGAGCCTGCGCGCCGGATCGGTGCTCATGCCGGTCGGTCCGCTGAACGAGTTCCACGAGCCGCCCAACTACTACTCGGTCGAGCGGCCGTACGTGGAGGCCTCGATCATGCCGACCACGTGGCAGGAGATCGGACTCGGCCTCGTCGGACGGCTCGGCGGCGGCGCGCTGGGATATCGCGCGTACGTGGTCTCGGGACTGAATGCCTCCGGGTTCGATACGTTCCAGGGCATCCGTGAGGGACGCGGACACGGTGCGGAAGCCGCAGCGGAAGATCTCGCCGGTGTGGCGCGTCTCGAGTACGCCACCAAGAACGGGCTCAACCTCGGCGGCTCAGTCTATTACGGCGGCGCCGACCAGGGCGATTCGACCCTCGGCGACATCAGCGTCACGATCGTGAACGCGGACGCCCGCTACCGTCGAGCCGGCCTCGATCTGAAAGGCATTGCGTATCACACGAACATCGGAGGGGCCGACGTGGTGAGCGACGCGCTGGGCAGGACAATCGGTGAGGAGATGCTCGGCTGGTACGGCGAGGCGGCGTACGACGTCCTGCGCCGGGACCGCGAGGGCTCGAGCGGCCGCGCGCTCTTCCTCTTCGGACGCTATGAGAGCTTCGACACGAATTGGGATGTTTCCAACGGCCTCACAGCCAACCCCGCCGCCAACCGGGCCGTGATCACCGGCGGCCTCTCGTACATGCCGGTCGAGAAGATCGCGTTCAAGGCGGACCTCGAGCACTGGACGGATGACACCGACGCCGATCTCACGCGATTCAATCTCGGCGCCGCGTTTCAGTTCTAGATGAAGGAGAGCACCATGATCTCGAAGCTCGCAAGGGCCGCGGTTCTCACCGCAACTATCTATAGCGTCTCCATTCCGGCTGCCGAAGCCGGTCCCCCCCGCGCCGCACGGGCCGGCGGGCCGGCGGCGGCCGCGACCGAGACCGCTGCGTTCGCGCGCGTCTACCTCGCCATCAAGGGCTGCACTTCCTGCGCGCACTGCCGCACGACCATCCGGCAGATGGTGAACACGAAGTCCGCCGGCGGCGAAACGCACATGAGCGCGGATCAGGTCGAGGTCCGGTATCCCAAGCCGACCACCGTCCCGCTCAAGGACGTGATCCACTCGCTCGCGGAGAATCGTCTCCACGATCTCAGCCTCGTGGACGTGCTCTTCGAGGCGCGCGGGACGGTCCTCCCCGGCCCGAACGGCACCGCGACGTTCAAGCTCGCCGAGACGGGGCAGGCGTTCCCGATCACGATCGACAAGGCGGTGCGCCGGCCGACCGACGGGACTGCGGTGCGCCTGACCGCGGTCGTCGACGGATGGCGGACCAAGGACAAGTCGCCCCTCTCGCTCTACGCGCGCACGATCGAGACGAACTGATCGGCATCTCGTTCCCAGGTTGACAAGGCCGGGGCTACAACTCAGAATCCGCTCCCATCCAAGGACTTAGAAGGAGGGATCGTGGACGACCTGAGGGGCAAGTCGGCACTCGTCACCGGCGGAACGCGCGGAATCGGCAAGGCCATCGCGCTCGCGCTCGCGGACATGGGCGCGGACGTCGCGATCAACTTCTTCCGGAGCCGCGATTCCGCCAAGGCTGCCGTCGCGGAGATCCAGGCGAAGGGCGTCAAAGCCCTCGCCGTGCGCGCGAACATGGGGAACGAGGAGCAGATCCGGCCCATGTTCGAGGAGATCAAGAAGGGCTTCGGCAAGCTCGACATCCTCGTGTCGAACGCCGCGCTCGGGCACTTCGGCAACGTCCTCGAGGTGAACGACAAGATGTGGGACGTGGCCATGGCGACGAACGCCAAGGCGCTCCTCTTCTGTGCGCAGGAAGCCGCCAAGATGATGCCCGAGGGCGGCAAGATGGTCGCGCTCACGTCGCTCGGATCCCACCGCTATATTCCAGGCTACGCCGCGATCGGGGTTTCCAAGGCCGCCATCGAAACCTTGGTGCGCTATCTCGCCTACGAGCTCGCGCCGCGGAAGATCAACGTGAACGCGGTGTCGGGCGGGTTCATCGACACCGACTCGCTCAAGATCTTCCCGAGCTACGACCAGATCATCCGTGAATCGACGGCGCGCACCCCGTTCGGCCGCGTGGGCACGCCGGAGGAAGTGGCGAACGTCGCGGCCTTCCTGTGCACCGGCAAGGCGTCGTGGGTGACGGGGCAGGTCCTGATCGTGGACGGGGGCTACACGCTGGGGTAACGGCCGGGTCGCTTACCGGTGGCGCGCCGACCACCAGCCCACGAGGCGCGTGCTTCCCAGAAACGCGGCGAGCCTCGGGTCGAAGAGCAGGAACGCCGCGATCCCCAGATTCACGACGCTCGCCACGACCACGTACCGCACGAGCGTCACCATCCCTCCAAATTCGGGCGGCCGCGTGATGAGGTAAGCCAGAACCGCGATCTGGCTCAGCATCGCGAACACCACCCCCCACGTTCGCGCGGAACGCTTTCCCAGCCACAAAGCTCCCATCACGTAGAAGTTCCCCGACGTGAGCACGAGCGAGAAGAGAAGGCTCTGGATGGCGACCTGGAGCGCGTAGCCGAAGAGGAGCCCGTGCGTCGCCTGCGAGTAGACGTAGAAGCCGGTGCCGAGGAGTCCTCGGAGGAGCTCTTCCGCTCCCTTGATCGCCCAGAGCGCGGTGAGCGCCCAGACTTGCCAGGGGCGCTGCACGGTGCGGGACTCCCGCAGGCGGCGTGCTTCGATCCGCTCGCGAGCGCCTCCGGGCGATGCCATGGCCGCTACACCGCCGCCATCACGGTGATGGTCGGCTCGTGCCGCACGGGGAAGTTCACGGACGCGGCGATGAAGCACTCGGCGTGGGCATCCTCATGGAGTGCCCGCGCCTTCTCGGCATCGGATCCAGCGGCGAGCGTGACCTTCGGCTTCAGGAGTACGTCCGTGAACTTGAAGGTCCGTCCGCCCGCGTGCTCCATCACGCCCGAGGCGTCGTCCTCGTAGGAGATCACCTGGATCTTGGCTCGCGCGCAAAGTGCGGCGTAGCTGAGGAAATGGCACGCCGAGAGCGACGCGACGAGCAGATCCTCGGGATCGAGGATCGCGGGATCGCCCCGGAAGACCGCGGCCGACGACATCTTGAGCGACGGCTTGCCGGGGAAGTCGACACGCACTTCGCGCGAATAGGTCTCGTACTTCACGATGGGGCCCTCGCGGGCGCCGGTCCAGACGAGCCTGCAGTCGAAGCGATGGGACGGGGGCATCGATCCTCCTCCTCAGGCGACGGCGCTCTTGGCGGGCGCGGTCTCGAAATCGCGGTCCAGCGAGCGCGGCAGCCGGCGCCGCAGATCCAGATAACCGGCCGCGGCCAGAAACGCGAGCGCCATGATCACGCTCCAGACGATGATCGGCCGGCTGTGGAACGAGTCGAGAAGGGCGCCTCCCACGACCGGTCCGAGCGACCACCCGATCGAGTTGAAGACGCCGAAGATTCCCATGTAGCGCCCCCGCGTCGTCTCACCCGAGAAATTCGCGACGAGCTGGAGCGACGGAGGCGTCGCGATGATCTCACCGAGGGAGACGATGAACGTCGCGCCGAGGAGGAACGCCATCCCACGGCCCCAGCCCATCATGCCATATCCGAGTCCGTACAGGACCGCACCCAGTGCGAGCGACGTCGTGAGCCTTAGTGTCCGCGTGAGCTTGACCGCGGGGAATTGCAGGAACACCACGGTGAGCCCGTTCAACGCATAGAGCGTCCCCAGCTGGAGCTTCGAGAGCCCGGCCCATTCCACCGCGTAGACCGACAGCGTCACGATGAGCTGCGCCATCACGACGAAGAGCATCATCGAGATGAGGAGGTAGCGAAGGAAGTTCGGGTCGCGGAGCGCCTTGACCGATTCCTGGAACTGGAATCTGGGCGCGGCCGCGGCCTGACCGATGTCGGGGATCTCGGCGATCGCCGGCTCGGGGCGCAGCCGCCGAGGCTGATGCATGGGCGACGTCTCCTCCACGCCGAACGCCATGATCGCCGCGGAGCCGATCATCACGCCGGAGCCCACGAGGAAGAGCGACGAGTAGGAGAGCGCCGCCAGGAAGCCGCCGATCGCGGGTCCGAGCGCCCAGCCCAGATTGCCCGCGATCCGGAGCACGCCGTAGTACTCGGCCTGTCGATCGAGGCCCGCCATGTCCGCGACCATCGCGCCCGACGGCGGCTCGTACATCCGTCCGCCGAACGCGCTCAGGGAGGTTGCGAGCACGAAGACGTAGAACGGCGCGTGCGTGAGCACCGCGAAGCCGAGCGATGCGAACGCGACCGCGCGCAGGAGCTGGGACGCGACGAGCACGACCTTCCGGCCGCTCCGGTCGCTCCACTCGCCACCGATCACCTGTCCGATCGCCCCGGCGAGCGACGCGATGAGGAAGAGCGCGCCCACGGCGGTCATGGGGACGCCGCGCGTGCCGTGCAGATAGAGGCTGAGAAACGGGAGGACGATCGCGAATCCCGTCGAGCTCAGAACGCGCCCGACGAAGAGATGGAGGAGCCGCCGATCCTCTTGAAACAGGAGGCGACGAGGGAAAAGGGTATCGATCCAGCGGAGCATGGCCAAGCGTATCACAACGCAGTAGGCTCCCGCCCATGCTGCCCGTCGATGGAGTGGTCGCGGGATACAACCTCGTGCTCGCGCTCGTGTGGCTGGGTCTTCGCGATCGTGCGCCGCACGCGTGGATGGTGGCGCTCGTCCATGTGATCGCTGCCGCCTTGCCCTGGCTGTTCGCCGGAGCGCGTCCGCGAGGCGTGTGGCGCGCGATCCGGGAAGGCTATCCGTTCCTCGGCTTCGCGGTGTTCTGGGGCGAGCTGGGCGTGGTGCAGCGCCTCCGCGGACTTCCGCCGCATGACGCGGCGATCCGCGCGCTGGATCTCCGGCTGTTCGGTGTGCACTGGAGCGATGTGTGGATGACGCGCATGCCCTATCCGCCGCTCCAGGAATGGATGTTCCTCTGCTACTTCCTCTACTACTTCTTCCTGGTCGTCCCGCCCGTCGCGATCGGCATCGCTCGAGGATGGAAAGCGTTTCGATCGGTCGTTCTCGCGGCGATGCTGACCTATCTGACCTGCTTCCTCTTCTACATCGCCTTTCCCGTGTACGGTCCGCGCGCGATGGCGGCCGGCGTGGCGTCGCCGGCCGCCGGCTTCTTCCACGCGCTCGTGGAACGGACAAGGGAGAGCGGCGACTCCCTTGGGACCGCGTTTCCAAGCTCGCACGTCGCGGGAGTGGTGACCATGGCGGTCCTGGGCTGGCGATGGCTTGGACCTGGATGCGGCCTGGTGATGGCCGTGGCTGCTCTGGCCGTGGCCCTATCGACCGTCTACACCGGCAACCATTACGTGGTGGACGCGATGGTGGGGGCGCTCTGGGTGGTGCCGCTCCAGGGGTGGATCCAGCCCTACCTGGAACGGAGGGACGCCGGGCTCCCGCGCACGGCGGACACCGGGGCTCCGCGCTCGCTATAATCCCGGGTCCATCATGAGCCCCGACCCGAACGACATCCGGATGGATGACCTCCGTCCCTGGCGCCCGCCCGAGCGCGGCGAGGCCCTCGCCCACTACCCGGCTGCCGATAAGGT
The DNA here is from genome assembly GCA_035273905.1 of Candidatus Eiseniibacteriota bacterium. Lineage (GTDB taxonomy): Bacteria > Eisenbacteria > RBG-16-71-46 > SZUA-252 > SZUA-252 > WS-9. The sequence goes on from DATEOQ010000030.1 coordinate 10,756, forward strand.
AATGCCGCTCGGTGCGGCGCTCGCGCGGTTCGCCCCCGATGGATCGGTGGTCGCTCTCGGCACATGCCTCGAGCAGATGATCCCGTTCGCGGCCGCGCACGAGCTGATCCGCCGCGGTGCTCGGGACCTCACCCTGGTCGGGCCCGTCTCCGACATCGCGTTCGATCAGCTCATCGGTGCTGGGTGCGCGCGCAGGGTCGCGGCCGCCTGGGTGGGCAACGTGATGATGGGGATCGCGTACTCGTTCCGGCGTGCCGTGGAGCGTGGCGCGCTCGAGGTGGTGGAGTTCTCCAACTTCACGCTGGCGCAGGCGCTCCATGCGGCCGCGATCGGCGCCCCCTTCATTCCCACGCGCTCTGCGCTCGGCACCGACCTCATCGCGCGGAATCCCTGGCTTAAGCCGATCGAGGACCCGCTCGGCGGCGGGCCCTTGCTCGCCGTCAAGCCGCTCCGTCCCGACGTGGCGATCGTCCACGTGCAGCGCTCGGATCCCCACGGGAACGCGCAGATGTGGGGGAGCCTCGGCATCACGCTCGATGCCGCGCGCGCCGCGCGCGCGGTGATCGTGACCGCGGAGGAGATCGTCACGCCCGACCAGATCCGCCGCGATCCCAATCGCGTGGTCATCCCGGGGCTCGTCGTGGCTGCCGTGTGCGAGGCGCGGTGGGGAGCGCATCCCTCGCCGGTGCAGGGCTATTACCGGCGGGATCACGAGGCCTACTCGGATTATCACGCGCGTACGAAGACCGAGGACGGGTACGTCGCGTGGCGGCGGGAATGGGTGGACGGTGTGGCGGATCTCGCCGGCTATCTCGAGCGTCTCGGGAACGAGCGCCTGCACTCCCTGATCCCGCTCGAGCATCACTACGCGGAGCCGGTGGATTATGGGTACTGATCGGGCGGCCAAGGCTGCAAACGCCTCACTGGCCTCGGGGCAAGTGGTCGAGCCCATGATGCGCCGCCTCCCTCCCGAGTGGACGCCCCTCCGTGCGCTCGAGATCGTGGGCCATCGCCCGTACACGCTCTTCTTCGAGAGTGGTGGCCCGGCCGGCGAAGCGAGCGAGTGGACGATTCTCGCCTTCGACCCTCTGTATCGCCTCGTGCTGCGCGACGGTCGCCTCCGACGCATCGAGCGCGACGGGACGGAACGAGAGCTCGGCGGGCACCCGCTCGATGCGCTCGTCCGCGCCTGGCCGGCGCCGATCCGCGCCGAGGGGCTGGCCGCGGAGCTGCCGTTCATCTCCGGCTTGGCGGGCTATCTCTCGTACGACCTCAAGGACTGGATCGAGCGGTATCCGTCGCACGCCGAGCGCGATCTCGATGTCCCGGATCTCTCGCTTCGATTCCACGACATCGTGTGGGCCTGGAAGCGGAGCACGGGCGAGGGGTGGGCCATCTCCACGGGCTTGTGCGGTGATGACCGGGACGGGACCTGTTCGAGCCTGGAGCGCGCCTTTCGCGCGGGCAGCCGTCTCGCCCAGCAGTCGACCCTGTTCGGGAAGGACACGGGTCGCACTCCGGAGCCTCACGCTCCGCCCAGGTCTCCGACGGTCACGTCCAACTTCACCCGCGCCGCCTATGAATCCATGGTCGCACGGGCGCTCGGATCCATCGCGGCCGGCGACATCTACCAGGTGAACCTGGCGCAGCGTTTCCGCGTGGAGCCGGTGCCGCCGGCGCTCGAGGTCTATCGCGCGCTTCGCACCATCGCCCCGGCGCCGTTCCTCGCCTTCGCGTCGCTTTCCGATGGCGGCATCGCCAGCTCCTCGCCCGAGCGCTTTTTCCGTGTCCGGGGGCGAACGATCGAGACCTGGCCGATCAAGGGCACGCGCCCGCGCGGCCGGACGCCGGAAGAGGACGCGCGTCTCTTGGCCGAGCTCCGCGCCAGCGCCAAGGACCGCGCCGAGAACGTCATGATCGTGGATCTGGAGCGGAACGACCTCGGTCGCGTGTGCGAGGTGGGCAGCGTCCAGGTTCCGGCGCTCTGCGATGTCGTGTCGCACTCGAACGTGCATCACCTGGAGTCGCGGGTGGAAGGCACCCTGCGCGAAGACGTGGGGCCTGTCGACGTGCTGCGGGCGCTCATGCCCGGCGGCTCCATCACGGGCGCTCCGAAGATTCGAGCCGTCGAGATCATCGATGAGCTGGAGCCCGTGCGCCGCGCCGTGTACACGGGCGCGCTCGGCTACTGGGACGTTCGCGGCGGCTGCGACTGGAACATCGCCATCCGCACGATCTCGATCGTCGGGAATGTCGCCTACTTCCACGCCGGCGGGGGCGTGGTCGCTGACTCGACGCCGGCAGGGGAGTACGAGGAGACGCTCGTCAAGGCGAGCGGCATGATGCGCGCGCTCGGGGTGGACGTACACGCCCTCGATGCACAGCTCGCGACACACCCATGAAAGCCGCCGTCGTCGACGCGCAGGCGCCCGTCGCGACATCCCCGCTCCACCTGCGCGACATTCCCGATCCCGAGCCCGGCTTAGGCGAGGTGCGCGTTCGCGTCCGCGCGTGCGGCGTCTGTCGCACCGACCTCCACGTGATCGAAGGCGATCTCCCGCCCCATAAGCTCCCCATCGTTCCCGGGCACCAAGTGGTTGGGATCGTCGACCGCATGGGCCCCGGCGCCGCGCGGTTCGAGCCTGGCGACCGCATCGGCATCGCATGGCTCCGCCACACGGACGGCACGTGCACGTACTGCCGCACGGAGCGCGAAAACCTCTGCGAGGCGCAGCGCTTCACCGGGTACGACGCGGACGGCGGCTACGCCGAGTACGCCGTCGTACCGGAGGCCTTCGCGTACGCGATTCCCGACGGCTTCGGCGACGCGGAGGCCACGCCGCTCCTCTGCGCCGGCATCATCGGCTACCGCGCCCTCCAGAGGAGCGGGACCCCGCATGGCGGGAAGCTCGGCATCTGGGGCTTCGGCTCGAGCGCGCACATCACGATCCAGGTCGCGCTCGCGCGGGGGTGCGAGGTCTTCGTGGCGACGAGGGGCGAGAAGCACCAAGCCCTCGCTCGGGAGCTCGGTGCGGCATGGGTCGGCGGCGCGGCGGATTCGATGCCCGTGAAGGTCGACGGCGGAATCCTCTTTGCCCCCACGGGAGAGCTTGTTCCCGTGGCGCTTCGCTCGATCGACAAGGGAGGAACGCTCGCCGTCGCGGGGATCTGGCTGAGCGACATCCCGCCGATGAGCTACGAGCGCGAGCTCTTCTACGAGCGGAATTTACGGAGCGTGACGGCGAATACGAGGAAGGATGGAGAGGCGATGCTCGCGGAGGCGGCAGCCGTGAGGCTGCGCCCCCGCGTCACCGAATTCCCGCTCGCCGAGGCCAACCGGGTGTTGCAGCTCGCCCGGGAGGACCGCCTGAGCGGTACAGCCGTGCTGCGTCCTTAGATCCCCGCGTCGAGCACGAGGACGAACGCGCCGTTCTTGACGTCGAAGTCGTAGGTGCCCGACGACCCGATCGCGTAGAGCGTGAAGTCGCCGTCCCCGTTCTTGGCTTCGTTGAAGATCGCGTCCTTGCCGGCCTTCGTGAAGAGGTGGGCCGACTCGTTCCAGTCGATCTGTTTCGTCTCGTTCGGGGCCAGCGCGAAGTTGCCCCAGATCTTCACGGCGGTCGGATCCGCCTTGAGCTCGGTCTCCGTCGTGTACGGCACCGTTTGAAGCGTCGGCACCATCCAGACCTCGACCGTGAAGGCGTTCGAGGTGTTGTTGGTGAACTTGCCGAGGAACGCTAGATCCGAGATGTTCTTGATGTCTTCCTTGTGGTCGACGTACTCCTGCTCATCCGACAGCTTGATCGGCGCCGCGTAGAGCCCGGTGGTCGTGATATTCCCGCTGTTGGGGACGTCGAAGTTCAGCTGGATCTGAGCCGACGTGAGGATGCAGCCCGAGGCGAGAATTCCAATCCCCAGGCCGAGGATCAGCCAACGCAGTGATTTCATCGGTCTGCCTCCTGGCTAGGGTTGGAAGTTGTACTGAAGGCCGGCGGTGACGTCGCCGAACTTGCGCGACGTTTCGTCGGTGACCATGAGATCGAGCTGGCTCCGGACGTGGAGGGAGATCTTCTCGTTGAACGAGAAGCCCATTCCGAGTCCGAAGTTCCACGTGAAGTCGCTCAGCTCCTCATCGGTCCGCTCGAGCTTGGTGCTGCCGATGCCGACGTACGGATAGAACTTGAATCCCGTCGCCAGCGTGTTCGCGAACAGGAAGTTCGCGCCGATCGCCTTTCGATCCCAGCCCTCGCGTGAATACGAGAGGTTGTTGAACGTCTGGGTGTTGTCGTCGTAGGACGACTGAGCGTAGTACGGCTCGATGGTGACGACCGGGATGACCTTGATCGGAACGCGAACGCCCCATTCGCTCCCGGATTCGCCGAGTGCGTCACCAGGGCTGAACGAGCTGGCGTCCACATCCTGGAGGACGGGAGCGCTGAGGCCGTAGAACGCCCCCACGCCGACGCGCAACTCCTCCGTCGCCATCGCCGAGCTCGCTCCGAGGAGAGCGGCCGCCGCGGCGAGCGCGAGCCAACGCTTCATGATTCCCCCTTCATTGCGGTGAGTGCCGCGGTCGCTCCGGCAGGTCTCCGTCCTTGCTCTCTCTAGCCGGGGATACGGCGCGGGGGAATGTAGCATGCGAGGACACTGCGTACCATCCCGAGGGGTCCAGGCATGGGATGGGCCGAACGTCTCCGACTCCTTTGAGGGCTATCCGGCCTCGTCGGCATCGGCCATTCGATAGCCGACCCCAGGCTCCGTCATCAAGACCGTCGGCCGGCTCGGATCCGCCTCCAGCTTCTGACGAAGCTGAGCCATGTACACGCGCAGGTAGTGCCGCTGCTCCGTGCTGGTGGGACCCCACACCTCCCGGAGCAGGAACTCGTGCGTGAGGACGCGCCCCGCGTGTCGCGCCAGCGTTGCGAGCAGGCGGTACTCGATGGGAGTGAGCTGAACCGCGTTGCCCAGGACGGAGACGCGGCGGCGCGCCATGTCGATTCGAAGGCGGCCGGATTCGACGATCTCCGCACTCGTGCCCGATTCCGCCCGGTAGCGTCGAGCGGCACGAACCCGGGCGAGGAGCTCGAGAACCGAGAAGGGCTTGGTGATGTAATCGTCGGCCCCACCGTCGAGCGCCTCGACCTTCTCTCGCTCCTTGCCACGCGCGGTGAGCACGACGATCGGGACCGTGGACCACTCGCGGATCCTTCGCATGACATCGAGTCCATCCATGTCGGGCAGCCCGAGATCGAGAAGAACGATCTCGGGCGCGCGGGTCGCAGCGTGAGCGATCCCTTCGCTTCCGGTCGTCGCCTCGACGCAGGCGAAGCCCTGTCCTTCCAGGGCCGCTCGCAGGAATCGGCGGATTCCGACCTCGTCCTCGATCAGGAGGGCCACGGGGGCCGTGGTCTCGGTCATGTCTGGGGCTCGCGCACGCCGGTCTCGGCTTCCGACTCGATCGCGGGCGGGCTCCCCTCGACCGGAAGTCGAACGGTGAAAACGGCTCCGCCTCCGGGACGATTGGCCGCTTCGATCGTTCCCCCGTGGGCCTCCACGATGCTTCGACAGATCGCCAGCCCGAGCCCGGCGCCCCCGTGGTTCGAAGCGCCCCGGCCCCTGTAGAACTTCTCGAAGACGCGTCCACTGTCGCTCTCGGACAGCCCCCGTCCGGAATCGCTCACTTCGAGCCGCAGCTCTTCGTCCTCGAGGCGGCCGTGAATGAAAACGGGCTCCTCGTTGCCCGAGTGCCGGATCGCGTTGTCCACGAGATTGCGCACCACCTGCTCGAACAGGATGTCATCCATTGGGATCAGCGGCAGCCGGCCGAGAGACACTTGGATCGTGCGCCCGCGGATCTCCGCTCCGAGCCGCGTCAGAGCGGCACCGACCACTTCCTCCACGGAGTGCCACTCCTTGTGCACGCGCAGGGTGCCCGACTCGAGACGGGTCAGGTCGAGAAGGTTTCCGATCAGCCGATGGAGCCGCTGCGCCTCGTCCGCGATCGTTTCCGCGAGCTCCCGCCGCGTATCCATGGCGAGAGCGCCCGAGGCGTCATCGCGCAAGGTCGTCGCGGCGCCGGTGATCGCGGTCAATGGGGTGCGCAGGTCGTGCGACACGCTGCTGAGAAGTGCGCTCCGCGCTCGCTCGATCTCGATCTGCGCCTGGGTGTGGCGCGCGCTGTCGGCCATGCGGCAACGCTCGAGAGCCAATCCGATCAGGCTGGAGAAGGCGCGAATCAGCTCCAGCCGCTCGGGCTCGAGGACCTGGTCGTCATGGAGCCTGACCGAGAGCACGGCTCTCGTACCCGTGCCGGCGTCCAGGGGCATGTGGAACACTCCGGGCCCCACGGCGCCCGCGCTCAGCCCGACCGGTCTCCCGGAACGCATGGTCCGTTCCACGGCCTGTTGGTCCGCCTCGCTCTCGAGAACGCTCCGATCGCCCGCGAGATGCTCGATCGCGCCGTCATCGGTCGGCACCGACATGAGGGCCCGCACACCCAGCACTTCTTGAACGTGCGCGACGGCGGTCGCGAGCACGTCCGCCACGCCGCTTCTCACGGCCAGATCGTGGCTCAACCGGTGGAGCGCCGCGATCCGGCGCTCCCGGATGCGCGCGCCCTCGCGCTGCTCTCTCAAGCGAGCCGTCAGCGTGCCCGTGATCACGGCCACCGCGAGCATCACCGCGAACGTGACGAAATAGCGCGCGTCGGACACGCGGAACGTGAAGTGGGGCGGAACGAAGATGAAGTCGAACGCCAGGACCCCGAGGACCGCGGCGGTGATGGCGGGGCCGCGCCCGAAGGAGATCGCGACCACGACGACCCCGAGGAGGTAGAGCATCGTGAGGTCGGAGGATTCGAGGTGCTGCCGGAGGAGCAGGGCGAGGGCCGTGACGCCCGCTACGACCAGAATCGAGCCCGCGTACGTCTTCGCCTTCGTCAACGGCATGCCGGAAGTATAGAGCGTGGACGCCATCCAGCAGGGTTCTCTCGTTGGATCTTGATGCAATCTTGATACATCCGGGGGTGGTCCTGACCCCGCTCTGATGCCGTTTCGGCGTCTACTATCGAAATGACCGCGCCCGTCGAGCGAGAACCGCGAAGGTTGCTCGCCCGGGTTCGCCAGATCCTCCTCGGCGCGCCCAAGAGCCTGTTCGATCCCAAGATTCACCACCACCTGGCCCTGATCGCGTTCTTCGCCTGGGTCGGCCTGGGATCGGACGGCCTCTCGTCATCCTCGTACGGCCCCGAAGAGATCTTCCGCCAGCTCGGCATCTACCCCGACCTCGCGCTCTATCTGGCCCTGGCGGTCGCGGGGACCGTGTTCCTCATCTCCGCGTCGTACAGCCAGATCATCGAGCAGTTCCCGTCGGGCGGTGGCGGCTACCTCGTTTCGACCAAGTTGCTCGGCTCCGTTCCCGGCGTGGTGTCCGGATCCGCGCTGGTGATCGATTACGTGCTCACCATCGCCATATCGGTGGCCGCCGGATGCGACGCGATCTTCTCGCTGCTCGCGCCGAATCTCGCGTGGCTCAAGCTGCCCTCGGAATTTGGCATTTTGGGAATGCTGATGGTGCTGAACCTTCGCGGCGTGAAGGAGTCCGTCTACGTCCTCACGCCCATCTTCATCGCCTTCCTCATCACGCATGTGGGCTTGATCGTGTTTGGCCTGGCGCGTCACGCACCCTCCGCCGTCTCGGTGTTCCACGGGACGGTGACGGAGACACGAGGCGCGGTCTCGGAGCTCGGCTTCGTGGGATTCGCCCTGGTGCTCCTCCGCGCGTTTTCGCTGGGAGGGGGAACGTTCACCGGCATCGAGGCGGTCAGCAACGGGATCGGCATTCTGCGGGAGCCCCGCGTCGAGAACGGCAAGAAGACGATGCTCTACATGGCGACGTCGCTCGCCTTCACCGCGGGCGGCATCCTCCTTTGCTACCTGCTGAACGGAACCCACTTCGAGCCGGGCCGCACGCTCAACGCTTCGCTGTGGAGCCAGCTCGCGGGATCGTGGCAGCTCGGAGGGCTGGACATCGGCTCCGTGGTCATCGCGATCACGTTGATCTCGGAGGGCGCTCTTCTCTTCGTCGCGGCGCAGACGGGGTTCGTCGATGGTCCCCGCACGCTCGCGGCCATGGCCGCGGACAGCTGGATGCCGCACCGGTTCAAGAACCTCTCGGATCGGCTCGTCACGCAGAATGGGGTCCTCTCGATGGGAGTCGCCGCCGCGATCGTCCTGGTGTACACCCGCGGCTCGGTGGGGCTTCTCGTCGTCATGTACTCCATCAACGTCTTCGTGACGTTCACCCTGAGCCAGACGGGAATGGCCATCCATTGGCTGCAGGAGCGCAAACGGGAGCGTCATTGGCGCCGGCGCCTCATCGTTTCATCGACCGGCGCCGTGGTGACCGCGACCATCCTCACGATCATGGTCACGGCGAAGTTCCTCGAAGGAGGATGGGTGACGCTGCTGGCGACGGCGGGGCTGATCGGGATCTGCTTCGCGGTTCGGAACCACTACCTCAGCGTGCGATCCCACCTTCAAGATCTGAACAACGCGCTCCTCACGCTGCCTCTGCCTCCTGTGGTCGGCGTCGGTCAGCTGGATCCCAAGGCTCCCACCGGGATCGTGCTGGTCGAGTCCTACGCGGGACTCGGCATCCACACGTTCCTGTGGATTCACCGGCTCTTTCCCAAGAATTATCGGAACTTCGTATTCGTGTCCGTCGGCCTGGTCGACTCCGCGCAGTTCAAGGGCGTGAGCGAGCTCGGTGCGCTGGAGCAGCGCGTCCGCTCCGATCTGGAGAAATACGTTCGTCTCGCGAGGGGATTCGGGTTCTACGCGGAGTACCGTTACGCGCTCGGGACCGATGTCGCGCAGGAGCTGGAGGGTTTGTGCCGGTCGCTTGGAGAGGAGTTCCCGAAGCTGACCATCTTCGCCGGGCGGCTGGTTTTCGAGCGTGAAACCTTCGTCACCCGAGCCCTGCACGATCACACGGCCTATACGCTCCAGCGGCGGCTTCTGTTCGACGGCATCCCCGTCATCATCCTGCCGGTGCGCGTCTGGGATCTGACTCGGACATCGGGCGCCGGGCTCCAGGCAGAGCCTGCGTGAGCCGAGGTCAGGCGTTACCCGTCCAGAAGCCATCCGGGTCCATGCGGCGGAGTGCGTCGATCTCCTCGTCCGAGAACGGGCGCGTGAGCCCCACGGGCTGCGCGATGCGCGGGTCCCAGCTCATCCGTGTATAGACATGGTCCACGGTGACGCCTTCGAACATCTCCGCGAGGTAGAGCTCCTCGAGCGTGGCGTCCATGCGGAACACCGCGTGCGTGGTGACGATGGCGCTGGGGCCGGCATCAGGGAGGCCGACGCGCGCGCGCCAACCGGGGCCGTCGCCCCGGCCCGCCGAGGTGCGGAATCGCACCTTCTCCACGAGGCGGCGTTTCTCCTGAGGCACCAGGATGACGGAGCGTCGGGCGAGCGCGAGGATGTCCGCGGCGCCGCCGCTCCCAGGTAGCCGGACGGGGCGACCGCCGGTATCGGCCACCTCCGTCGAGTTCAGATTGCCGTGCTTGTCGACCTCGGCCGCGCCGAGCAGGCCGAGATCCACGCGTCCCGCCTGCATCATCCCCATGACGTCCAGCGTGGACGACGCAAGCGTCGCGTCGAGGATGTTGGGGGGATCACCCATGGTGAACAGAAGCTCGCGCGCCGCCTCCTCGCGCACGAGCCCGTTCTCGTAGAGAGCGACAGCGCTGGGAGCATGGGTCGCCTTGGCGACCAGATAAGCGAGAAGGGGGAGCCGCGTTCCGACGAACACGGTCTCCCCCTCTTTGATCTCACGCGCCGCGCGGAGCACCATCCGCTCGCGTGGCGTGACCGGCGCGACCGGCATGCCGCGCGGGCGTTACTTGCCGGTGAACTTCGCGGGACGCTTCTCCACGTACGCGGTGAGCCCTTCCTTCGCGTCGTCGCTCTGGAAGAGCTGCTGCTGCAGCTCGCGCTCGATGGCGAGCGCCTCGCTGAACGAGACCTCGAGCCCCGACTGCACGGCCCGCTTGATGCGTCCGACCGCCTTCGACGCCTTGCCGGGCGGCACGAACTGCTTCGCGTACTCCATCACCTTCGCGTCGAAGGTCTCCGCGTCGTACACGTGGTTCACGAGACCCCACTGGAGCGCTTCCTCGAACGAATAGGTGGCGCCGGTCGTCATCATCTCGATGGAGCGCGGCTTGCCGACGAGACGCGCGAGCCGCTGCGTGCCGCCCGTGCCGGGGAGCACGCCGAGCGAGACCTCGGGAAGGCCGATCTTGCCCGCGTTCTTCTTCGCGATCCGGATGTCTGCGGCCATCGCGATCTCGAGCCCGCCGCCGACGCAGTGCCCATTCAACGCGGCAATCACGAGCTTCGGCGTCTGCTCGAGGCGGTTCAGCGTCTCGTTCGCGTGGAGGCAGAAGAAGTACTTGAAGTAGGGATTCACCGTCTGGAGCATCTTGATGTTGGCGCCCGCGCAGAAGAACTTCTCGCCCGCCCCGCGGATCAGGATCACGTGCACGCTCTCGTCGAACCGGGCCTTGAGAATGCCCTCGTCGATGTCGCGCATCATCTCGTACGTGTACGTGTTGGCCGGCGGATCGGTCAGCTCGAGGATGGCGATGCCGTTCTCGACCTTGTAGCCGCAGAGGCTGCCGGCCGGGGGAGCCATGGTGTCAGGCGTCACGGAAGAACCCTCCTGTCTCGTTTTCTTCGGGGTCGGATTCAACGCCCCTCGTATCGGGGCTGGCGTTTCTCGAGGAAGGCCGTGATCCCCTCGCGGGCATCCCGGGTGTTCCAGCAGCGCTTCTGGGCCTCCAGTTCCCGGTCCAGAGCCTGGCCGAGAGTATAGCCGAGGGAAGCGCGTAGGGACCGCTTGATTTCGGCCTGCGCGACTGCGGGGCCGTCGGCCAATCGGGCCGCGAAATCGATGGTTTTCGGGAGGAGATCGGCCTCGGGGAACACGCGCGTCACGAGGCCGATCCGCTCTGCTTCCGCGGCGTCGATGAGGTCCCCGGTCCACATGAGCTCGAGCGCGCGAGCCTGGCCGACCAGGCGTGGCAGCGCGTGCACCGAGCCCCAGTCGGGGTGGAGCCCGATCTTCACGAACGACTGACCGAAGCGCGCTCGCTCCGACGCCCACCGGACGTCGCACACGAGTGCGAGGCTCATCCCG
>DATEOQ010000031.1:0-2690 GCA_035273905.1 Candidatus Eiseniibacteriota bacterium
TCTTCTCGAGGTAGCGCGTGAGCCCGAGCATGGTCGCCGCCTCGCGCACGCGCTCCGCGATCTCGGCGCGCGGCGTCTTCCGCGCGAGGAGGCCGAACGCCATGTTCTCCTCCACCGTCATGTGGGGATAGAGCGCGAGCCCCTGGAAGACCATGGCCACGTCCCGGTCCTTCGGCTCGAGCGCGGTCACGTCGCGCCCGTTCATCGCGATCGTTCCCGATGTCGGCGTCTCCAGTCCCGCGAGGAGCCTGAGGAGGGAGGACTTGCCGCAGCCCGAGGGGCCGAGGATCGCGAGGAACTCGCCGTCCGCGAGCGCGATCTCGATCGAATCGAGCGCGCGGGTGCCGTTGGGATAGACGAGGGACAGGCCGGCGATCGTCAGGGATGCCACGTCACTTCTTTCTCGGATCCTCGAGTCCCTTGTCGGGACGCTGGTAGTGGCCGGAGCGGATCTGGCGGACGGTCTCGCAGAGCGTGAGCGCCGTGTGGCGCACCTCTTCTTGGAGGTCCGTGTCCTTGTCGAGGTCGTCGTGGCTGGTCGCGTACGGCTGGTAGTAGCCCAGGTAGCGATCGAGCCCCGAATGCGGCCCCGCGGGGATGAGCTCGAGGTCCTTCAACCAGTCGACGAGGATGCGACGCAGGTTCTCGGTCCCCGCGGCGTCGCCGTGCACCACCACCGAGAAGGCGCGGCCGGCGAGGTGCTTGGGATAGTCCCATCCCCGTAGCTCGATCTCCTTCGCGAGCGCGGGGTCCTTCCCGTGCGTGGTGGTCGGGTCCGGATTGCCACCGTCCGCGCAGACGAGCCGGTCGATCATGAGCTTGAGCACGCTCGGCGCCTGATACCAGTTCACCGGGCAGAGGATCATCACGCCGTGAGCCGCGGTCCATCGCGGGTAGAGCTCGCTCATCCAGTCGTTGACCTGCCCGAGAGCGTGGTTCGGATAGCACGAGCAGGGCCAGTGGCACAGAGGCTGGGCCGTGGACACGCACGCCTTGCAGGGGAAGATCACGCGGCCGTATTCGGCGGTGAGCGCGCTCAGATCGAGGAAATCCACCTCGAAGCCTTGCTCCGTCGCGATCGTCCCCTCGGCGATCTTGGAGAGGCGGTAGGTCTTCGAGATCTCGCCCGGGCACGACTGGTCGGTGCGCGCGGAGCCGTTGATGACGAGGATGCGTGACGGGGTCGCCGCGTCCTTCTGCCGGCGCTCGGCGTCGAGGATGCGCTGCCTCGTGTCGAGCCACTCGACGGGAAGGTTGCGCTCGGGCTCCGAGAACCCGGGCCCGGCCTTCCTCACGCGCGGGTTCTTCCGGTAGTCGTGGTAGGCCTCCCACGCCACGGCCAGGACCCGCTCCAGATCCTCGGGGACCTGCGTCTCGAACTCCGGATCGTTGAAGCGGGCGAGAAACCGCTCTCGAAACTGCTCGAGGGTGAGATCGAACTTCTGGTCGCCCTTGACGACGCGGGGCTTGTCCGAACCGGGATCGGCCATGGGGACCTACGCTACCCTCCCGCGACGCGTGGTTGCAACCCCGCGCTCCGTGCTAGCCTCGATATGGAGCACGGACCAGAACGAATCCCGCTCAGCCATGCGGGGATCCATTCCACGTAGGGGGCCATGATGCGAGCCACGCTTCGAATCTCGACTCTCGCCGTACTGTCTGCCGTGTTTCTCGTCTCGAACGCCTGGGCCGGCTACCCAGCCGGCGTCCGCGGTGGATTCAGCTCCCAGCCGGACCAGTTCGTGTTCGGCGTCCAGATGGAATTCCCGCCCCTGGCCAAGAACCTGTACGTAGTGCCCAGCGCCGAGGTTGGGGTGGGTGACGACGCCTTCAGCTTGGCCGTGAACGGCGATCTGCAGTACCGCTTCCACACGTCGAGCGGCATCCGCCCGTACGCCGGCGGTGCGCTCAACCTCTATTATTTCGACCCCGACGCCGAAGGGGCCGACAGCGACACAAACATCGGGGTGAGTGCGCTGGGCGGGCTCTTCTTCGGGAGCGCGAACGGGCCGCCGCTCTTCGTCGACGTGAAGCTCGGCCTCACGGACGAGGTCCCGGACTGGAAGTTCATGTTCGGGGTGATGTTCAAGTAGGCGAATGAAGGCCGGCGCGTCCGAGCGGCGCGCCGGCCATGCTTCACTTCGGAAGCGAGTCGCCCGCCGCCTTCGTCTGCGCGAAGCTCCCATCCAGATAGCTCACGTTCTGGAATCCCTCGGCCATGAGCGCCCCCGCGACGTAACGCGCCGAGGCGCCGTCCGACGCGAGGACGATGACCCGGGTATTGCGGTCGTTCATGGGGAGCCGCCCGTCTTCCTTCGCCTTCTGGATCTCGCCCACGTCTCTCCCTTCCCGCACGAGGCTTCGGGGAATGTTGTGCGTCCCCGGGAGCGAGAGCGCCTTGAAATCGGCTGCCTCGCGGGCGTCGATGACCACCGCCGTGTGGTCCTTCTGCAGCAGGCTCCAGAACGACTGGAACGCCATCTCGCACGGGCCCCCGAGCGCGCGCCAGACCGGCACGCCGACCTGATAGCGGCGCACGTTCGTGAACCCGGCCGCCCGGAGCTCGTCCGCGAGCCTCCGGCTCTCGTCGCCGAAGGGACCGTTGCCGTAGAGGACGATGGGCGCCTTCTTGTCATCCTTCATCACGCGGCTGACCTCCGCCACCGAGGATGCGCCGACGGAAGTGGAAT
>DATEOQ010000032.1:0-2230 GCA_035273905.1 Candidatus Eiseniibacteriota bacterium
CGGCGGCGCTCTGCAGGACGATCGCGGTATCCACGGTCTCCGCTTCGAGCACCACTTCGCCCGCCGCGTTCATCACCTCGAGCCGATAGCGGCCGGCCCCCGCGATCGGATGCCAGGCGAAGAGAAGCGGAGATCCGGTCGAGGCATCGGGCGGTGGGGCCAGCAGCGTCAGCCGCTCCTCCGTGCCGGACCGGACCACCTCACGCTCGGGCGCCCGAGGCAGGGCGTACCGGCCGATCACGACCGCGAGCAGCACCGACGCGGCCAGCGCCAGCGGCGCCATCCAGCGTCGGCCCGGCCGCGCGGCGGAACCCGCCTCCGCGCCCGCCAGCTCGATGCTTCGGACCAAGTCGAACTCGGAGCGGCAGTCGGCGCAGCTCATGACGTGGTCGAGCGTGGCGAGACGGGTCTCCTCCGGACCCTCGCGCCGAATGAGGGCGAGGATCACTTCGGGCTCAGGGCAGGGCGAATGACGACCTCGAGCGCTCGACGTCATGACGCTGCCGTAGATGGCTCGCAACTCTTGGTCGTTCACGTGGTCTCTCCCGCCGTGTCCCATCCGATGCCTTCCGCGGACAGTCGCTCCCTGAGGTCGGCCAGCCCGCGGTAGAGCAGGTTGCGGGTCTTGGCCTCCGTCCATCCCATCAGCTTGGCGATCTCCTCGCGCGGGTAGCCCGCCAGGTGCATCCGCACCGCCGGCCGCCTGGTGGCGGGAATCTCGTCGATCGCACGGGCCACCCGATTGGCGAGCTCGGAGCCCTCGAGTGCGGCATGAGGATCGGGATTCGGCGCGGTCAGCGTGGCCACGGCGTCGTCTCCGTCGATGCTGTCGTGGCGCTCCGACTGGCGCGCCCGCCGGCGCCGGAGAACATCGAGGGCCGCCGAGGAGGCGGTGCGATACACGTAAGACGTATTGGTCTCGCCGACCTGCTCACTCGTCCCCCGGGCCCGCCACAGTCGGATCCGGACCTCCTGCATCACCTCGTCCAGCCCGCTCTCGTCCAGCCGGTACCGCCGACCGACCTGCCGGACCATGTTCCCGAACCGCGCGATTGTCGCCTCGAGGGCAAGTGAAAGGTGCTGCTCGGCTTCGGGCATCGTCATGGGGACGAATGTAGCCCGAACCGGCCGCCTTGGCTTCCCTCTTGTGGCTAAAGAGGCGGGGGCGGCGGGGCGCTGTCGGCAGCGATGTCGGCGGTCTGCGCCGCGAGCAGCAGCGCCTCGATCGAGCGATAGCCCATGGGACCTGGAAGCTCGACATGGGGCCAGTCCCAGGAAGCCTCCGGAAGTCCGATGAGACGGAAGCGCCCCTCCTCGTAGCTCGTCACCCACCGCCGGAAGGCGATCCACTTCGCGCGAGTGCGCTTGTGCTTCAGGTTCCCGTCGCCCACGGTCACGTCCACCGCGCGGCCGGAGCTGTGCTTGGAGGTGGCTGTGAAGGTGAGACCGCCGCCGCGGACCAGCAGGTAGGCCTGCCGCTCCGGCGTCCGATGCGTCTCTGCCACCTTCACCTGGTGCCCCGCGCGCCGCGCGGCGGCGAGCATTCGCTCGAACTCGGGACGCGCGTCAGGATCCAGCGAGGCGAGCGCGGTATCGGCCACGGTAGCCGAGTCCGGGAAATCCGCCGGACGCATGGTCGCGAGTCGGCGCTCCAGCTGCTCCCAGGTCTCACCGGGGAAGCGGACCGACGGGGCCCCCACACGATAGGAGCGGACCAGACGGCCGGCACCAGGATCGCGCTCGGTGTCGTAATTGAGATAAGCCTCGGTGGTGGTATCGGACAGATAGAGCCGGCTCGGCTCCTCGATCCCGAAGTGCTCCCTCAGTAGCCGCCGTTCCTCGTCGGAGAAGGGGCGCTGGATGTAACGGGGAATGCCATCCCCATCACGGCCGGCGTAGAGCCCCACCGGATAGACCGGGGTGGTGACGGCCCGGACCGCCGCCTCGGTCGCCATCGCGAGGGCGGTACTGAACCCGCCCGTTGCCTGTGCCGCGCCGGTCGCCGGGCCGGCTCCGAGTCTCACCCGTGCTTCGAATGCTCCTGGGTACCTATACCTTTTTCGGGTTGACAGTCCGTGTACCAGGCCCTAGTGATGTGATGCACTCCCGATGGAAGGAGGGTTTGCGGCGTCCGCCCAGGTCAGGGTACCCCCGAAGCGTTCGCCCGCATATGAATCGAGTTCTCCCAGAGACCGACACAGGATGAAGGGTTGATCCACTCCGGAAGAAG
>DATEOQ010000033.1:0-2888 GCA_035273905.1 Candidatus Eiseniibacteriota bacterium
ACTACCGGCCGTTCATCCATTCGGAGCTGACGACCGGGAAGCAGTGGGTCGCGCGCTACCAGATCGAGCCCGGAGCGCCGCTCCTCGTGGATTCGGTGCTGGTCGAGGTGAACGGGGAAGGCGCGACGGATCCCAAGTACCAGCGCCTCGTACAGGACTTCCCGATCAAGAAGGGGGGCGTGCTCCTGCACCAGGCGTACGAGCAGGGCAAGCTGTCGCTCGAAACGTACGCGGCCGAGGGCGGCTACCTCGACGCCGATTTCGAGGAGAGCCGCATCGAGGTCGATCTCGCGCGCTACGCGGCCACCGTGGTAGTGCGCTACGACAGCGGGCCGAAGCACTTCTTCGGCCCGGTGGCGTTCGACCACGCCGTCATCGATCGGAGCATGCTCGATCGCTTCCCGACGTTCCGGTCCGGCGACATCTTCAACTTCCGGAAGCTCCAAGATCTTCAGTCGAACCTCAGCAACACGGGCTACTTCTCCCGCGTCGAGGTCGAGCCGAGTGAGGAGACGATGCAGCACCGGCAAGTACCGATCGACGTGAGCCTGGCGCCGGCGAAGAAGCTGCGTTTCACCGGAGGCGTCGGCTACGGCACCGACGACGGAGCTCGGGTGCGGGGGCTGATTGAGATGAGACGCCTGAACACCCAGGGACATCGGGCCCAGCTCAACCTCCAGTACGGCCAGCGCGACAAGCGGGCCGAGCTCCAGTACTTCATCCCGTGGCCCAATCCACGGACCGACGTGGCCACGCTCTCCACGGGCTACCTCGACGTCACGACGCAAACGGCCAACAGCAAGATCGAATACGGGGGCGGAAGCCTGAGCCGCCTGCTCGGCCAGTGGCGCGTCGTTCCGGCCCTCAACTACCGGCGCGAGAAGTTCACGGTGGGCGTGGACCACGGCACGGTGCGCACGCTGGTCCCGGAGGGCACGTGGAGCCGGACGCGCGCGGATGACCAGCTTCTCACCCGCAACGGCGACCGCGTGTCGCTCAACGTGCGGGGCGCCGCCCAAGGCGTGGTGTCGGACGTGTCCTTCGCCCAGACGCGGGTCGAAGGGAAGATCATCCACGGCTTTCCCGGCGCGAACCGCGGGATCGCGAGGATCGAGGTCGGCGCGACGAGCACGTCCGAGTTCCGCGAGCTTCCGGCCTCATTCCGATTCTTCGCGGGCGGTGCTACGAGCGTGCGCGGCTACGGCTACAACAGCCTGGGCCCGCGCGATGAGCTGGACCATGTCATCGGCGGTCCGAAGCTCCTCGTTGGAAGCCTCGAAGCGGATCACCGTTTCCTGCCGCGATGGGGGCTCGCGGGATTCTTCGACATGGGAAACGCGCTCAACAACTTCGGCGATCCGCTGAAGCGCGGCGTGGGGACGGGCCTCCGTTGGATCTCCCCGGCCGGTCTCGTGCGGCTCGATTTCGCATGGGGCCTCGATCGCGCAGGCACGCCGTTTACGGTGCACCTGACCGTGGGGCCCGAGCTATGAGGCTGCGACCCAAGCACGCCACAGCACTCGGCGTCGTGATCGCGGTCGCATCCCTGATCGCGGTGGGCGTGTGGTGGATCGCGTACACGCAGGAAGGCGCCAAGTGGGGCTTCGAGCGGCTCGGCAGTTTCCTCCCTGGAAACCTCGACGTCGAGGACATGCGCGGGCCCTTGAAGGGCCCACTCCAGATCTATCATCTGACCTATCGGACCGATCGACTCGAGGTCACGGCCGAGCACGTCGTCCTCGATTGGCACATGCGCGACCTCTGGCGCCGCCAGCTCGACTTCACCCACATCCACGCCGACGGCATACGCGTTCTCATTGGGTCCTCCGGCGACACGCAGGCGGAGCGTGATTCGCTCTACGGCCCGCTCCCCGATCTCAATCTCCCCGTGAGCATCATCGTACGGGACGGACTCTTCCGGAACGTCACGCTCACCACGCCGGGCAATGACTCGGGTTTCGTTCTCGATCAGATCGCCGTGGACGCCCGGAGCATGCGGCGCGACAGCCTCTGGGTGAACAAGTTCCAGGTCCGCTCGAAGGGCCTGGACGTGGATTTCGCCGGCGTCGCGCTGCCGCGCGGGACTTATCCCGTGTCGCTGCGGGGAAGCTGGGCGTTCCGAGCGCCGGACCGGCCGGCGGTCCATGGGGAGGGCACCGTCGCGGGCACGCTCGACACGCTCCACGTCCGCCAGCTCATCACCGGGCCGGTTGAGGCGGATGTCGATGTGCGGCTCTTCCAGCCGTTCCGACGACTCGGCTACGACGGGGATATCGAGCTTCGACACCTGACCACGCGCGAGTTCGATCCGACTCTTCCTGAAGCGACCGTGGCGGGGCACATCCGGGTCGAGGGCGCGTTCGATTCCTTCTCGAGCGTGGGTGCGCTCCACGCGACGACCGCGGCGATCGGGCCCGCGAACGCCACGTTCCGCGTGGCGCGTGCGCGCGACGGCGTCTGGCACCTCGAGGACCTCGCGGTGACTCGCCCCGGATCGCGCGCGCGATTTGCCGCTCGTGGCACGGTGGTGATGGACAGCACGCGCACGGCGTTCGATCTCGAGACGCATTGGACCCAGCTCGACTGGCCGCTCCAAGGCAAGCCGTGGGTGACGAGCGAGGGTGGGACCGCGCGGCTCAAGGGCACGCCGCGTGACTTCGACGTGAATCTCAAGGCGCTCCTCGCGGGGCGCAATGTCCCGCCGGGCACCTGGACGCTGACCGGCCACGGACGGCAGGGTCGGCTCGCGATCCAGACCTACGTCGCGGACATCCTGCGCGGCCGGATCACGGGCTCGGGCGAGGTCGCATGGCAGCCCCAGGTACGTTGGAACCTCGCATTCCGTGCCACCAACATCGATCCGTCCACGGCGTGGCCCGCCTATCCGG
>DATEOQ010000034.1:0-6355 GCA_035273905.1 Candidatus Eiseniibacteriota bacterium
TGATGCCGATGATCAAGGCGCCGACCACCGGGACGGCGACGACCGCAAGGCCGAGCGCGTGGTCGGCGGGCGACACGTGCACGATCGAGATCCGGTGGAAGAAAAAGAGATTCGTGAAGAAATCGATGAGGGTGAGGAGGCCTTTCGCGACGAATGAGGCGACGAGGCCGATGGCAATGGCGATGAGGCCCACGGGGAGGAGCCGCGGCGTGGCGGTGAAATCGCCGAGCTCGTCCAGCGCGCCGGGAGCCGCTTTCGCGCTCAACGGTCCGCCCCGCGGCGCGCGCCTGTGATGGAGCGCGCGCCGGTCCGGCGCGTCCGGCCGGCTGCGGCGGGCTCCTCGAAGAACATCGCGGGTGGCGCTGCGGGCGCCGAGAGCGTTCTCGCCACCTCCTCGAGCGCCGACGCGAGCGAACGGCGTCGGGAAGGGCCGAGCGCCTCGATGGCGGCGATCAGACGGTCCTGAGCCGCGCCGGGTGCTCGACGGAGAAGGCCCCGCCCCCGAGTGGTGAGCTTGAGCTCGAGCGCGCGGGCATCGGTGGAAGACCGGAGCCGCTGGATCAGACCCCGTCTCACGAGCCGCGTCACGACGACGGACACGCTGCTCTGATGCGTATGCGTCCGCTGCGCCAGCTCGTTGAGGGATATGGAGGGGGACTCGCCCAGCTTCTGGAGGACGAAGAGCTGCGCGCCGCTCAGGCCCATCGACTGCTCGGCGGAACGAGACGACTCCCGGAGGGCCTGCACCACCGCGCGCAGGCCGTCGAGCGCCCGCCTCGTGTCCGGCGTGGGCTCGGCGGATGTATTGGGTCCCATATATCTGACTATGCCCGATCCTCGCCTGGCCCGCAAGGGGAACCGCGCGGGCAGTGGAAGGATCGGCACAGACCGCTTATGCTTTCCCGCTCGGTCCGGCTCACGACATTCGCTCGATCCCCACGGGACATTCCTTGATCCGATTGAACGGCATCGGCTACTCCATCGGCACGCGCACCCTGTTCGAAGACGTGGACTGGGTCGTGGGGCCCGGCGATCGCGTCGCCCTCGTCGGCCCGAACGGCGCGGGCAAGACGACGCTCCTCAAGATCATCCTCGGCGAGATCACCCCCGAGAAGGGAACGCGCGTGGTCTCGAAGGGGACCCGCTTCGGCTATCTCCCGCAGGAGGCGGCCGAGACGTTCGAGGGGACCGTGCTCGACCGCGCGCTCGACGCGCACCGTCACCTGATCGAGATGCGGGAGGAGCTGGACGCCCTCTACCAGGAGATCCCGACGCTCGAGCCGGGTCCGGAGATGGAGCGGCTCCTCGATCGCGCCGGCGAGCTGCAGCACCACCTGGAGCAGCACGGCGAGCACGCGCTCGAGCCCGAGGCGCGCCGGGTCCTGGGCGGACTCGGCTTCTCGCTCGCGGACCAGGACCGTCCGCTCTCGGAGTTCTCCGGCGGGTGGCGCATGCGCGCCGCGCTCGCCGCGCTCCTCCTCACCGATCCCACGCTCCTCTTCCTCGACGAGCCCACGAACCATCTCGACCTTCCGGCGCTCGAGTGGCTGGAGGACTACCTCGAGGACTTCCACGGCGGGCTGGTGGTGGTCTCGCACGACCGCGTCTTCCTCGACCGCGTGACGACCGAGATCACCGAGCTGGCCCACGAGGTGCTGACCGAGTATCCGATGTCGTTCACCGGTTATCTCGAGGAGCGGGAGCTAAGGCGCGAGCGCATCGAGGCGCAGAACGTCCAGCTCGACAAGAAGATCGCGCAGCTCGAGCGCTTCGCCGAGCGGTTCGGCGCCAAGAACTCGAAGGCGGCGCAGGCGCAGAGCAAGCGGAAGCAGGCGCAGCGGCTCAAGACCCGGCGCGTCATCCTGCCGCGAAGGTCGCGGAGCATCCGGTTCTCGTTCCCGCCGCCGCCGCACGTCGGCCGCTCCCTCATCCGCCTCGACGACGCGTCCTTCGGCTACGACAAGCGCGAGGTCTTCTCCGGCGCGTCGTTCGAGATCGAGCGCGGGGAGAAGGTGGCGATCGTGGGGGCGAACGGCGCCGGAAAGACGACGCTCCTTCGACTGATCGCGGGACAGCTCGAGCCGAGACGCGGCGAGCGCGAGATCCACCAGGCCGCACGGCCGGCCTTCTTCGCGCAGCACGCTGCCGAGATCCTGGACGGCACGCTGACGGTGCTCGAGGCGGTGGAGGAGGTCGCGACCGACGACGCGCGCCCGAGGCTCCGGTCGCTCCTCGGAAACTTCCTCTTCGTGGGCGACGACGCGTTCAAGCACTGCCGCATCCTGTCGGGCGGCGAACGGCAGCGGGTCGCGATCGCGCGGCTCCTGCTCCAGCCGACGAACCTCCTCCTCCTCGACGAGCCGACGCACCATCTGGATCTCGCGGGGAAGGAAGTGCTCGAGGAGGCGCTCTCGCAGTATCCGGGCGCGGTGGTGGTCGTGACGCACGATCGCTCGCTCATGGCTCGGCTCGCGACGCGAATCCTCGCCGTGAGGGACGGACGGGTCGAGCTCTACCCGGGCGGCTACGACGACTACGAGGCGGCGCGGCTCGCTGAAGCGGAAGGCCGCGCTCCGCAGCCCTCGCCCGACGTCGCGGCGAAGGCCGTCCAGAAGACCGAGCACGAGAAGGAGCGCAAGGACGACAAGCGCCGCACCGCGGAGACGAAGAAGCGCTCCCAGGAGATCGAGAAGCTGGAGCGCGAGATCGAGGGGAAGGAAGCCGAGCTCAAGGCGCTCGAGGCCCAGCTGGCCGACCCGCAGGTGTACGCTGAGCCTCCGCGCTCGCGGGAGCTGCTCGCCCGATACGAGCGCCTCAAGGCGGATGTGGAAGCGTCCTGGGCCAGGCTCGAGGCGCTGAGCGAAGCGCGATCCTGAGAGGAGCGACGGTGGCGAAGTCGAAGAAGCCGATGGCTGTCCCCAAGCTCGGCACGCCGACCGGGATGTCGAGCACGGCCCGGAGCCGGTGGCACACCCTGCCGCCAGAGCTCCTGAACCAGGCGTGCAAGCGCGTGCGCATCATGATCGCCTCGGTCGGCGCGCTCTGGCTTGTCGCGTTCATCATGGACCTCTTCATCGCGCGCGTCCTCGACCATCACCACACGGGCGGGATGATCATGATGGACCGGTTCCCGGCGAACGTGATCGGGTGGACCGGATTGGGGTCCGCGATCGTCGTCCTGTTGCTGGTCCGTCGCTTCACGTTCCGTCCCCACACCCTCATCAACATCGGGGTCGTGTATCAGATCTTCACGGCCGCGCTCGTCGCGCTCCTCACCAACATACAACCGCACTTCGGCGAAGGGCGGATTTCATGGCTCTGCATGATCATCCTGATCCAGCCCGCGGTCGTGCCCACCCCGCCGATCAAGACGCTCGTCGCCTCGCTCATCATCGCGACCATGGATCCGATCGCGGTGTGGATCGCTTCCATGCGGGGCGCGTCCATCCCGAATGACGCGTTCTATCTCACCTGGTCGTTCCTCCCCAACTACATCTGCGTGGGCCTCGCCATGCTCCCGTCGGCGGTCATCATGGGGCTGAGCCGGCAGGTGAACGAGGCGCGGGAGCTGGGGAGCTATCTCCTCGGCGAGCTGATCGGGAAGGGCGGCATGGGCGAGGTCTATCACGCCCGGCATCGCATGCTCGCGCGCCCGGCCGCCATCAAGCTGATCCGCCCCGAGTCGCTCGGCGCGGCCGACATGAACACCGCGCAGAGCATGATCCAGCGGTTCCGTCGGGAAGCGCAGGCCGCGGCCTCCCTCAAGTCGCCCCACACGATCGTGCTCTACGATTTCGGGGTCACCGACGACGGCACGTTCTACTACGTGATGGAGCTCCTCGACGGGTTCGATCTCGAGACGCTGGTCAAGCGCTTCGGGCCGGCGTCGCCGGAGCGCGCGATCCATCTCCTGAGCCACACGTGCCAGTCGCTCGCGGAGGCGCACACGCGCGGGCTCATCCATCGCGACGTGAAGCCGTCGAACATCTTCGCCTGCCGACTCGGGCTCCAGGTGGACTACGCGAAGGTGCTCGACTTCGGCCTGGTGAAGGTGGCGCGGGATGCCGAAGCGGGTGGGGGCACGGTGCTCATGACCAACCCCGACGTGACCACGGGCACGCCCGCGTTCATGGCGCCGGAGATGGCGCTGGGCGACGCGGTCGATCATCGCGCCGACGTCTACGCGCTCGGCTGCGTGGGCTACTGGCTCCTCACCGGGGGGCTCGTGTTCGAGGCCGACACGCCCGTGAAGATGATGCTCCAGCACATCCAGTCGACGCCCAGGCGGCCGTCGGAGCTGAGCGAGGTGCCCATCCCGGCCGAGCTGGAGCAGGTTCTCCTCCGCTGTCTCGCGAAGAAGCCGGAGGATCGGCCGCAGACGGCCACGGAGCTCCAGCGCCTCCTCATGGCGGTGCCGGTCGCGGAGCCCTGGACCGCGGACAGGGCCTGCTCCTGGTGGAGCGTCCACAGCCCGGCCCCGGCCCCCATCACGAAGCTCCACGAGGAGACGCCGATCGCCACGATGCATGTGGCGAAGTAGCCGCCGATCCCGGCGTCAGCGCGCGAACGTGAAGGGCTTGGCGTGGAACGTCCGGAGCTTCTCGAGGACCTCGGCGCTCTCCTTGTCCCCCGGACTCACCTCCTGGAGCCGGCGCGCCATCTCCTTCGCCTGCGCGAAGTATTCGCTCCCGTAGAACACGGCCATCCAGTAGCGAAGCGCGTCGGGATCGCGCGGCGAGATGCCGAACACGCGGTACGCCTGCGCGTCGAGCGCGGGGGAGCGCGAGGGCTGCAAGAGGATGCGCGCGATCGCGTCGATCGCGATGCCACGCGGTAACGCCGGCGTCGACCACAGAATCTGCTGTGCGCCGAGCGAGTCCCCGCGCGCGAAGAGAACCATCGCGGCGAGCCTCAGGTCGTGGGAGCCCACGAGCCGATAAGGCTCCGTCCTGGCGAGGCGGAGGAGCATGCGAACCGCGCGATCGGGATCGCCCGTGGCGGCGACGCCGCGCGCGTAGGTCCCGATGACGACCCGGATCGCGGCCATGTCGGGCTCGGCTCCGCTGGATCGGACCGACGGAAGGTCGGGATCGATCTGCACCAGGTCCCGATTCTCGGTGATGCGGAGCAGGATCTCGTGCGGCGCGCCCGCCATGCGCTGTTCCGGATCGCGCACCTGGATCGTCGAGTCGTTGTACCAGATCCGCGCCGCCTGCCCGTCGACCAGGGTCCCGTGGATTCCCGCCATGCCGCTCGCGGCCACGGAGACGAGGATCTGCGTTCCGTGCGGCAGCGTGGGGTAGAACTCGCGGAGCCGCCGCTCCACGTCGCGCGTCGCGCGATCGCCGTCGATGAAGCTCTGCTCGGTGAGGAGGCTCCCGCTGGGATCGTGCACGCCGCGGCTCCAGAGCCCGAGCGTGAGATAGACGGCGAGCGCGAACGCCGCGACCGCGGTCTCGCTGCGCGCGAGGACCACGCCCAGCGCGATCGAGGTGCCGAGAGCGGGAATGCAGACGAAGTACGCGGCCCAGCGCCGCACCACGAGCGATGGAAGGAGGAGCGCCGGAATCGTGAGGAGCGCCCCGATCAGGATGGCGCGCCGGGGCGTCAGCGCGCCCGCGGAGCCGTGCCCCGCCCGGTGCGTCAGGACGAGGCCAAGAACGCCGACGATCCAGGCGATGGCCGAGTAGACGATCCGGTCCACGGGCCAAGGCGTCGCGAGCCCCGTGGCCGGGGCGTTGAAGAGCGCGCGCCAGTAGCGCCTCCACTCGAGGAAGACCATCGTCTGGTTCTGGAAGCCGACGTAGCTCTTGGGCTGCTCGCCCAGGTGGCCGGTCACGAGAAGCCGGATGCCCGGATGGAGCGCCGCCCATGCGATCGCGACCGCGCCGAACGCGACGAGGGGAACGAGGATGCGAGCCGGCTTCCGGCCGAGGAGGAAATCCCACAGCACGAGCACGGGCAGCGCCGCGCCGATCGCTTCCTTGGAGAGGAGCGCCAGGAGCATCGCGATCACCGCCCACGCGGTCTGACCGCGATCGTGAAGGTCGAGCGCGATCAAGAAGAAGAGAATCGCCGCGAGGTCCTGCGAGCCGCTCGCCCAGCCCACGAGGCTCGCGGCGGGAGCGATGCCGGCGAAGAGGATCCCCCCGAGGAGCCCGGCGCGCGCCCCCGCGTGGCGCGCGATGACCGTGGCGAGGAGCCACGCCGACATCGCGAGCATCGCCAGGTTCGCGATGTGTGACGCGAGCGCGCCCGAATCGCCCGCCCAGGCGAGCGGGAGGTAGTAGAGCCCCTGCGTGAGCGGCCGGTAGAACGCGGCCCCCTGCACGTACGCGAGGCACGCGGCGAGGCC